>OMUD01000054.1 GCA_900314125.1 uncultured Prevotellaceae bacterium
TATCTTTCCATGCTTGTTAGAGAAACTTACAAGACACTTCCTGAACCAAAACTCAAGAGAAAGAAGTAAATTCGTATTTAACGCATTTAGGGCGGCACCTCAGCATAGCACAAACAAGTTTGGCTCTGCGTTCGGTTTGCACCTAAATTCCCATTTACCAGACAAGCAGATAGATAATTGCAAACATTCAAGAGTAAGAACCCAACCACTCGCTGGAGTGATATCTTTTTTTGAAGTAAAATGGAAATTATCAGAGCGACAAAGACAGCAGAACAGGCTGGAGCCTACTATGTACGCATACAGGCAATGGCACGAAAGCATCAGATTCCGCTCAGCGTGGAGTTTGATGAACACGACACGCATGACACTAAATATATAGTAATCGTTGACGACTACTTGCCCATTGCCACATGCCGATTGTATGCTATCGATAATGCTACCGTCATGTTGGGGCGAATCGTTGTCCTACCGGAAAATAGAGGTAGGGGAATTGGAACTCTGGTGGTGCGTGAGGCAGAGAGATGGGCAAAAGAATTAGGTTTTTCCGTTTCAGTCGTGGAAAGCCGTGAGAACAAGATCCATTTCTATGAGACGATGGGCTATGTGGCTGATTACTCGAAGAAGATAGTTGGCGATACATTTACTTGCTATAGAATGACTAAGAATCTATGATGCAACGATGGCTTCCGTTCGTTTAGTTTTTATGTTGAAGTAATAGTGTAGATGGTATGAATCCAGTAGCTATCCGACTTCTCAACCAGCAACTCATCGCTCCACAGTTCGACACACCTGCCGAAGTAGTGCGTTATATGGGTGCCATGCAAGCGCAGGAATACCGTATGATGCGTTGGGCTGTAGCCATGCGTACACGGAAACCGTCGCACAAAACCTTTAAGAAAGCTTTTGATGAGGGGCAGATAATCCGTCTGCACCTGATGCGAGGCACTTGGCAGTTGGTGTGTGCTGAAGATTATTGGTCTATGATAGACCTCTTTGCTCCCAAAGCGATTGCCGTGACGAAAGGATGGATGAACAGCAATAAGATTTCAATTCCTGATGATGAACTGATGCGAGTCAGGGACATTCTTATTCAGTCCGCAACCGACAAAAGGAGCGTGACGAAAGAAGATTTCATTCTGGCATTGGCAGAGAGAAACCTGCAGATGGACGACCATCGTCTGTCTTATCATATCCGAATGGCTGAATTGTCGGGTGTTCTTTGTAGTGGCGACTTGCTTCCGATGAAGGCTACCTACGCTCTTGCTGCTGATAAGGTGAAGTCATCCGTCAAAATGGAAAGAGACGAAGCACTGGCACACTTTACCCGAAAGTATTTCCAAAGTCGCCAACCAGCCACTCTTGAGGATTTCGTGTGGTGGTCTGGTCTGAACATCAGCGATTGTCGCAAAGGTATCGCTCTCTTGGGTGATTACATTCATGTGGAGAGATATCGAGGCAGGGAGTTCTACCTGACAGATGATTGCCGCAAAAGAGGCTTCAGAAAAGGAAAATTTCTGCTGATACCTCCTTACGACGAATACCTCATCAGCTACAAGTCACGCGACATTGTGCTCCCTCCCGAACACCGGCATCATGCCCACAACAACAGCGGGATTTTCCAGCCTGTCATTGCATACGACGGGACGATATGCGGCAATTGGTCACCTTTCAGGGATGACTGCAAAGCCGAATTGTTCAATGGTGGGAACGTCACTGATGGCATACAAGATGCATGGCAAATGTATATGAGTTATAAAAAGAAATAGATAATGATAATCTGGAATCCCTGGCATGGTTGCCACAAGGTGAGCGAGGGCTGTGCGCACTGCTATATGTACTTTCTTGACAGCAAGCGCGGCCTCGACACTTCGCACGTATTCCGTACGGAGAACTTTACCATGCCCATCCAGCGGCGGCGTGACGGACAGTTCAAGCTGCCATCGGGAATGACACTCTATGTGGGGCTTTCCACCGACTTCTTTGTTGAGGAAGCCGACCAATGGCGCGACGAGGCATGGCATATCATCCGCCAGAGGCCAGACATCTTCTTCCGACTGCTAACGAAACGGCCACATCGTTTTGCTGACTGTCTGCCCAAGGACTGGGACGATGGCTATGAAAATGTGATGCTTAATGTGACCACAGAAAATCAGGTGAGAGCAGATGAGCGTTTACCTATTCTTATCGCCACACCAGCCAAGCATCGTGGATTCATGGCAGCTCCCTTTATAGGACCTGTTGATGCAGAAGAATACCTGCGTACAGGACTCATAGAAGAGGTGCTTTGCGGTGGTGAGAACTATGATGGTGCGCGTCCATGTCACTACGAATGGGTAAAACTACTGAGCGACCAATGTCGGAAACATGACGTGACGTTCAACTTTATCGAGACGGGCACCGTCTTTGTGAAAGATGGCAAAACATATCGCATTCCAGACAAACGGACTCAGAGCAAGCAGGCATTTCTATCAGGTTTGAGTTATCAGGGACGCAAAGCACCAAGGCTGCTGCGTTTGCCAGAAGGGACGCTCTTCGGAACTGATGTCATATCACCAGAAACGTTCTTTCGTGAACACTGTGCTACTTGTGGCAACCGTATGACCTGCAACGGATGCAGTAATTGTGGGGCGTGTGACAACAATAAATCTATACAACAGATTGAAATACAAGACTGATGACAGAAAAGAACATCACCATAGCGACAGCCGACAAGCAGATTAAACAACTCTACGAATCGGCATTCCCCAGAGATGAACAAATCCCATGGGGCGACTTGCTGCGTCTTATCGATGAAATGTCGCTGGACTTTACAGCCTACTACGATGGTGAAGAGTTGATAGGCTTCACAATCGTCTATCCACGAAAGCAGTTCAACTGGTTCTGGTATTTTGCTGTGCAAGAGGATTTGCGCGGCAAAGGCTATGGTCAGCAGATACTGACTCAACTGATTGAGAAGTATAAGGGTCAGACTTGTGTCCTGGACATGGAAAGTCCGACGCAAGTCTGTGAGAACATAGAGCAACGCCGTCGTCGCCATGATTTTTACTTGCGTAACGGGTTTAGGGACACAAATGTCTATCGAACCTACAACGACATCACCATGACCATTATGATGAAGGGTGAAGGTACGTTCACCATGAAGGATTGGGATGACATCACCAATGAACTGAAACAATTCTGGTGGCCATCCGACACGGATGTTGAATAGCGATGTAAGTTGCTCCGCTATCTGTCACGTCTGAAGTCATTCCTGCTATCATCTCTCCACCATGCACTAAGCACAAGGAAGATGATGCGGAAGACTATGACGATGATTATAATTATAATTATAATGCTTCCAATATCACTCATAACTCTTTCTTTTAGATTTCAAAACACATTCACTATAGGGATGTTCTGCGCCATTGCCTTACGGATGGTGTAGAATGTTCCTCCTTTCTCGCGGCCATCATAATAGCCTATGAGCAGTGAGGAATTGTTCACCATGAACTCATCCCTGTCCAGGAAACACCTTGGATAATGAACGGAATAGTCAGAAAAGTTGAACTAAATAGAAAGGTACGTTTGACTAAATCGTCGTACCTTTGCTACCGGAAAGTAAAACAAGAAAGAACCAATGAATAAGAAAGTACTTATACTAAATGGCAGCCCCAGGTTGAAGGGTAATACGAAACAGATGATTGACGAATTCAAGCGTGGAGCTGAGGATTCCGGTAACGAAGTGACGGTCTTCAATCTCAAACAGATGAATATCCATGCTTGTCTTGGATGTTGTAAAGGAGGCAAGAATCCAGACAGTCCTTGTGTCCAAAAGGATGACATGGAGCAAATTTATCCAGTCTATGAGCAGGCTGATGTCCTGGTTTTGGCATCACCAATGTATTACTGGAGTTTTACGGCAATCCTTAAAGCAGCTTTTGACAGGCTATTTGCAGTAGCCGAAAAGGACGAGAACTACCGTAATCCCTACAAGGAAACTGTATTGCTTATGGCCTCTGAGGGTGATACGGAAGACAACTTTAAGCCTGTAGCCGATTATTACCATGCATTGCTTAGTCATCTGGGATGGAAGAGCCTCGGTGAGATTAACGCCGGAGGCGTGTTCAACGTAGGTGATATTGATGGACATCCCAAACTGTCTGACTGTTATAACCAGGGAAAGAGTTTATAATTCATCAAAATAATCAAAAGTATAATCATGAGAAGTAAGATTGAAGACTACAATGCAGTGGTAGAGGCTGCAACCAAGTTCACGAAGAGCGTTGCCGAAGGCAACAGCAAGTATGCAAAGGAGTTGTTCACAGAGGATGCCTGTCTCTTTGGATTCCTGAACGGCAAATTCGAGCGTGGCAGCATCGAACAGTTCTATCACAACGTTGACACCGTAGGTGCTGGCGACGAGTTCTAGACCCGCATCGACGTGCTGGAGTTGGAAGAGACGCTGGCCGTAGTGCGTGTTCTGGAAGAAGGTTGGGGAGGAACCATCGACTTCACCGATGTGCTCCTGCTTCTGAAGATAGACGGTGAGTGGAAATGCGTTGCTAAAGCCTACAACCAGAATTCAAACACGATTTCCAAGTAAAATTCCCTTTGGTCTGCAAAAGTTTGAGTACCTTTGCAGACCAAATTATATATTGTCTGCAGATGAACAGGATTATCAAATTCCCGACGGCGATGGTGACAGGCGACTACACTGCCTCCTCGCTTGTTCTCGATGGCGTCAGCGTCATTGACCAATGCATTGCCACGGCTGGCGACAAGGGTACGTTCTTCCTCGAACAGCACCTTCTTTATGTGGTGCTTGGCGGCGAGGTAAAGCTGACGTGCGGCAAGCAGACCAGTGTCGTCCGCAAGAACGAGATGGTGCTCCTGCGCCGTGCCCACAGTGTGAGCTACGAGAAGCAGGGTGATAAGAAGACGGGACTCTTCGAGAGTCTGCTCTTTGCCATTACCGACGAGCTGATCTCAGACTTCCTGACCCAACAGCACATCACAATTCCGCAGATGACCGAGGAGCTTGGCGTGAAGGTGTCACCCATGAGCGATCGTCTCGTAGCCTATTGCTGGTCGTTGTCTCCATACTTCAATGACCCTTCTCAAACCAATCCAGGTCTGCTGCGCCAGAAAGTGATGGAACTGCTTTATAACGTGATGGATTGTTCGAAGAACATTTTCCGACAGATGCTCCAGCTGCGCCAGCCCTTGAAGACTGACATCCACCGCGTCGTGGAGGAAAACTATACGTCGCCCATTTCACTTGAAGAATTGGCCTATCTGTCAGGACGCAGTCTTTCCAGTTTCAAGCGCGACTTTCAGAGGATCTACAACACAACGCCTGCCAAATGGATTCGCGAGAAGCGGCTTTCAAAAGCCTGTCAGATGCTGCAAGCCTCGCAGATGTCAGTGGCCGACGTGGCTTATAGCCTCGGTTTTGAGAATTCCACCCATTTCAGCCGTATCTTCAAGCAACGATACGGATCATCTCCAATATCCTTTGTTGAAAAAGGAAGTACAATAAGTCAAGTACATTAGTAGTTGATTGATATTAACTATTTTTGGATGATTATTAATTCAACTACAAAA
>OMUD01000109.1 GCA_900314125.1 uncultured Prevotellaceae bacterium
AACGACAGACCTTTCATGCTCTCGTTCTGAGAGTGGTGGCTGTGGTGATGAGAATGTCCGTCACCTGAACTGTGGCTGCTGTGACTGTGCTCCTCCCCGGAGTGGCTGTGTGAATGATGATGCTCGCCGTGACTTGAATGATGCCTGTGCTCTGTGTTTTCTGTACTCATTGTTTCTTTCTTTTGTTTCCTGTTGTGTCAATTAGGTTATGGACCGTTCTATAAAAATCTTAGAACAATACTTAAATTCTTTGCAAAGATAGAGATTTTTTTATGAATTTTATGATTTGAAACTAAAAAATCATCATTAAGGCGGATTTTTTGTAATCTGACTACCCCAAAAAATAATAATCTGGAAATTTACCCCACTTTGCCCCACGCTTGCAAAATATTAAAAATCAGCTAAATATTGATATTTATAAATATTTTTTTATTTTTTTTGAAAAAAGTTGGTGGAAAAGTGGGGTATTGTGGTGGAAATTTATTATTTTTGCAAAAGATTCCGGTAAAGCACGCAAAAAACGACCGAATCCAGTGGAAAGAGATGTGCGAGAACGATTTTGTTGAGCCGGACGGCTCGCTTTCAGCACACATGCGGCGAACATCGGAACAGACTGATTTGCAATCGTAAACAAAAAGGACTGATAATGAGATTTTTCGGAGATTTTCCAGCTAAGACGGATGCCAAGGGTAGGGTGTTCCTACCGGCGGCTTATCGCAAGGTGCTGGCGGCCAACGGCGAGGAAAAGCTCGTCATGAGGCGCGACCTGCATCAGGCGTGTCTTGTGCTCTATCCCGAAAGTCTGTGGAACCAGATGCTCGACGCACTCAGGGCAAAGCTCAACAGGTGGAACCGTGAGCATCAGGACATTATCAGGGGATTCGTGGCCGACTCCGAAATCGTGGAACTCGACGGAAACGGACGGTTCCTCATCAATAAGAGGAAGATGAACGAGGTCGGAATCAACCAGGAGGTGCGCTTCCTCGCCGTCGATGACACCATCGAGGTGTGGGACAAGGACGTGTTCGAGCAGCACCTGCAGAGCCAGAAGGATTCTCTGGGCGAGCGCATTCAGGAGGCCATGAGCGACATCATGGCGTGAGGCTCCTCTCTGCGGCATGAGGCCAAGGAGGGATTGGATGAATGATTTTTTTTGAGATACATGTCAGAAGACTACCACATACCAGTGTTGCTCCAACAGAGCGTGGACGGACTCAACATACATGAGGACGGGGTCTATGTGGACGCCACTTTCGGAGGTGGGGGACATTCGAGGGAAATCATGCGCCGGCTTAATGGAAAGGGCCGGCTTTTCGGTTTTGACCAGGACATCGACGCGTTCAACAACTTCATCAGCCAATCCAACAACGAAGCGGATTTCTGCAGCGGATTCCAGTTCGTCAGGAGCAACTTCAGGTATATGGCCAATTTCCTCCGCTTCTATGGGGTGGACAAGGCCGACGGCATCCTTGCTGACCTCGGGGTCTCATCCCACCACTTCGACGAGAGCGGACGGGGATTCTCCTTCCGGTTTGAGGGGGAGCTCGACATGAGGATGAACCAGCGGGGCGGTATCACCGCGGCCGACGTGGTCAACACCTACGATGAGAAACGGATAGCCGACATCCTCTTCATCTATGGAGAGCTGAAAAACAGCAGGAGGATGGCGGATGCCATCGTCAAGGCGAGGAAAAACGAGCCTATCCGCAGGATTGAGCAGCTGGTGGCGGTTCTCGAGCCGTTCATGCAGCGTCAACGTGTGAAGAAAGACATGGCGAAGGCGTTCCAGGCCTTCAGAATCGAAGTCAACCACGAGATGGACGCGCTCAGGGAGATGCTCCAGCAGACCATCCGCATTCTCAAGCCCGGAGGACGGCTCGTGGTCATCACCTACCACTCTCTTGAGGACAAGCTCGTCAAGAACCTCATGCGCACAGGCAACTGCGAAGGGGTGGAGGAGAAGGACTTCTACGGCAACTGCCTCACGCCGTTCCAGCTTGTCAACCGGAAGGTTATCGTGCCCGACACGCAGGAGCAGGAGCGCAACCCGAGGTCGAGAAGTGCCAAACTCAGAATAGCCGAACTCAAAGGCTGATTGGAAAAAACTGAATTTTAGAACAATTCTAGAGCAAGCGAATTGATGAAGCGAAACGAAGATACAAACACAACGGACGGATTTGTCGAGATCAACGATGTCGATGAAGACGAAGTCACTGCCATCGACCCGGAGGAAGTGGAGAAGGACGAGCGGAGGAAGGAGGAGCGCAAGGAAGCCATAGAGGCCATCAAGCGATTCGCCGACGACGAGGGAGAGGATGAGGACGAATTCGGAAGTGTCTCATTCAAAACCATCATGGGAGGCGACATCCTCCAGAGCAAGTTCTTCAGAAACCAGGTCATCTTCATCATCTTCTGTGTGGCGCTCCTCTTGCTCTACACCGCCAACCGCTATTCCAGCCTACAGGACATCATCAAAATCGACAGCCTGCAGACACGGTTCGAAAAGGTGCACTACGAAGTGCTCACACAGTCGAGCGAACTCCTCAACAAGGAACGCCAGTCCAACGTGGAGAAGCGGCTGCTCGAAATCGGCGACACCATGATGCTCAACAACAACACACCGCCGTTCGCACTGCCTCAGAAGGAGGAGTGAGCTCCAAGCCCGAACGGCATGGGCGGAGTTGCTGAAGAAAAACAGGAAAAACGACTGAATGAACTATGAAATTTGACAAGAAATACATAACGACTAGGTTCCCTTATATCGTCGGGGTCGTCATCCTCGTCTGCATTGGCGTCATCTGGAAGATGGTCAAGATCATGACCGTCGATAAGGAGGAGATCATTGAATATAAAAAAGAAAATGTGGACGGAAGGGAAGTGGAAGACCCGGCAAAGCGGGGCAATATCCTCTCCGACAACGGGGAACTGATGTCAACCTCCCTGCCTGAATATAACGTCACTTTCGATTTTATCCCGGGTGCGCCACGCCTCAAGGCCAAGGACAAGGAGAGGAACCCGCAGAAATACCTCAAGGACTCTCTCGAACGCGAGAAGTACATCGCCAAGAAAGACTCCATCTTCCGTGCCAATGTGGATTCAATAAGTATCGGAGTGGCGGAACTCTGCCCTGAGATGGGTGGGCCCGACTCCATCAAGGCGCACATGCTCCGCGGGCTGGAAAAACGCTCGCAGGACTACGACATGTTCAAGCACCATGCCTTCGACTACATCTCCTATCAGAAACTGCGCCAACTCCCGATTTTCAGAATCAAGGAGCAATATAAGAGTGGTGTCATCCCTACAGCCCGTAACCACAGGGAAAAACCGTTCGGTGACCTCGCCAGCAGAACCATTGGCGACCTCTACGCACGAAAGGACTCAGCGGAGGCGGGAATCGAACTCGCTTTCGATTCTGTGCTCCGTGGAGTGCCGGGGAAGAAACGCACCAGCCTCATCCGCTCTAAGAGCAACTTCGTCGATCAGCCTATCGAACCGCCGGTAGATGGACTGGATGTGGTCACCACCATCAATGTCACCATGCAGGACATCTGCGAATCGGCGCTTAGGGAGAAACTCATCGAGGTCAACGCCGATTTCGGCGTCTGCATACTCATGGACGTCCACACGGGCGACATCAAGGCGCTCGTCAACCTCCGCCGCAGGGCCGACGGAACCTACAACGACGACCAGAACCTCGCCGTCTCCGCACTCATGGAGCCGGGCTCCACGTTCAAGACGGCATCCATCCTCGTGGCTCTCGATGATGGCGAAATCACCATCAACGACCAGATTGACACGGGAGGAGGACAATGGCAGATGTACGGACGCACCATGCGCGACGACGGAGGCAGGGGCCACGGACGTATCGACGTCAAGGCGGCTGTAAGGTATTCGTCGAACATCGGTGTCAGCCGTATCATCGACAACCATTACCACAACAACCCGCAGCGCTTTGTTGACGGCCTGAAGCGGGTGGGCATCGGACAGCCACTCGGATTCTGCATTCCGGGAACGGCAAATCCGCGTATCTACGGACCTGAGGAAAACAAGAAATATTGGTCGGCGGTCTCCCTCCCATGGATGGCCATCGGCTACAACACACAGATACCGCCGATCTCAACCGTCACGTTCTACAACGCCATCGCCAACAACGGATGCATGGTCAGGCCGAGAATCGTGTCCGCACTCTCCAAAAATGGGGAAATCGTGGAGAAATTCCCGGTGGAGGTCATCAAGGACCATATCTGCAGCGACACTGCACTCCATGCCATCCAGGAAATCCTCAAGGACGTGGTCAACGGACACAGGGGAACCGGACGAAGGGTGAAGAGCAAGTACTTCTATGTCTCGGGTAAGACGGGTACGGCTCAGGTGGCCGACGAGCACGGAGGCTACCACTCCGGACAGTCACGCCACTTCGTCAGCTTCTGCGGATACTATCCGTCCGACAACCCACAATATACCTGCCTTGTTGCCATCAAGACGGCGCACAGCCCAGTGTCGGGTGGAGCGACTGCCGGCACCGTGTTCCTCAAGATTGCGGAGCAGGTCTATTCCAAGCATGTCACCACCAACATCAAGCTCGCCTCCGACACCATCCATACCCCGCTCCCGGAAATCAAGGCGGGAAACATGAATGCGGCGCAGAACGTGCTCAGCCTGCTCGGACTCAAGATGACGGCGGGAGGCGACCTCACTTCCATCTGGGGTAAGGCGTCGAACGCAACGGGAATGATGGTGGCGGAAAAGCAGAGACAGGACCTCAACCTCGTGCCTGATGTCATTGGGATGGGGGCAAGGGATGCTGCATACGCCCTCGAGCTCAGGGGACTCAAACCTGTGGTCAAGGGATACGGAAAAGTGGTGGAGCAAAGCACCAAGCCAGGCGAAAAAGCCAAACCGGGACAAAAGGTGGTCATCAAGCTCGAGGTGTAGAGTCTATCGTCTCCCCACCGCATCTTGCGTCGTGCAGTAGGTCTGCTCCAAGTGCAGTGCCATCCGCTTGTGGGG
>OMUD01000018.1 GCA_900314125.1 uncultured Prevotellaceae bacterium
GTTGATTATTGATTCTTATGATTTCTTTTTCACAATCATCATATTCTTTGATAAGCTTTGAGAAACCTGCCAATCCTTGCATTTTGGTTTCGTCATCAGCAAGTGCAATTTCAATCTGAGCGATGTTGCTCTCGTATTTTTTCTTGTTTTCTGTCTCTGATTGAATTTTCCCTCTCAAGAGATCAATCCTCAAGAGTAGGTTTCGGATTTCCGTATTCTGCTTATTCGCTTCCTTAAGTTTCTTTGATTCCTGCGATTCTATCTTTCTTTTTGACTTAGAAATTATCGAAGTTAGTTTTTCATAATAAGGATAATACGATATATGCCTTACTGCATCCTTTAGATTCTGCTTCTTTCTGAAATCAATAAGGCTATCTAAGGATTCACCTTGGAACCATATATACCCTCTTATACCCTCAGGGAACAAATCTGTAATAATGCTTTCTGCCATAATACCATTAGAGCTTTTGGTCCCTGTTGCTACATCACAAGTTACTTTCAGTGAAGAAGGGCTTACATTCCACGATTCTGGTTTGTTCCATTCTTGAACAGGTTGGCGGATGGCACTTGCCTGACGTTCAATGATATAGTTTTTTCCATTATCATCCGTCAAGTCCAACTGTACATAACAGTCGACCTTCTCATCTTTTTTAGCATCATAAAGTGCTTTCTTGTTGATGTACTCAAACTCGAGAAGAGCTTTGTGAGAACTGAGGTACAAGTCATCTGTACTACACCAGCCTTCACTTGTGACATATATTTTTCCAAACAACACCCAGTAAAAAGCATTAAACAACTTAGACTTGCCCTTTCCTCCATTTCCGATAATCAGGTTTAAACCATCGCTAAACTCTATGGTCTGTTCACCATAATAAGATTGGAAATTGTTAATTGTAATACTGTTAATCTTCATAGCAGTTATGAATTACAGATGTTCTTTATGTTAGCCATATACTGATTCACCAAACTGTCGGCTTCTCCTTTATCAACGCTGAGATCTGTCAACATCTTCGCAACAAGTTTTGCCTTATCATAGTCTACGATTACCTTTTCTCGTCCTTCTTCTACAACAAGGTTTATTTCTTGTTCTATCATTTTATACATCTCATCTTGTATTGCCATAGATCCATATTTTTTTAGTTATATTGTTCTTCTTCTGTATCAAGTAAGTCAAATATTGGAATATGTAGAGAATCGCAAACCTGTTTCAGTTCGCCATATAGTATGTCAATTTTATTATCAGCCAAAGCAGCAAAGTTTAGAATTCGTCGCACTTCTCCAGAAAATAGGCTGCGTTCTACCGACGATGACGAATCTGAAATATCTGGCGGCATTACAATCAAGTCCCAAATATAGGCCATATCCTTACCCTTGCAAGTCCTTAGTACTCGGCCACGCCGCTGAATAAACTGACGAGGATTGCCCGTACTGGAAATGAATATAGCGTTTTGTGCTCTAGGAATGTCAACTCCTTCATCCAGGCACTTCATTGAAAGCAGAATCTGTATGTCACCACGTTCAAATGATTCGAGTATTGAAGGAGCATCGTCAAGACCACCTATATACTGATGGTACGAATATCTGCGCTCTCGGAACATCTGAGAATATTCATCGATGATGTGTATATCCTCGTTGTCGACGTTGTAGTCATCAATCTCTGCGTAGTCGGGTTCATAGCCTTCTGGCACAAAGACAAATGTATAGTTCAGATTGCCGTTCTTCTTTTGTTTATCAAGCAGTTGTGCCACTTTCAGTTTCTTATTTGCAGCCTTATGAATGATGCGTTTTCTTGCCATCAGCAGCATCTCTGCCTCTTTTTTGTATTTGCCTGTCTGAGGGTCAATGAACCTCCTCAGCTTCTCCGTAATGTTATTGTATTGATCCATTTCATCGGGAGTCAAACTGACAAATAAAGGATAATACTCATAGTGACACAATATGGGAGGCGTAGATTTCCAAATAGCATCCTTCATTGTGAAGCGGTAAGTGTACTTAGGAGGTTCTGAGTTGAAAAAATCGTACAGTTTCTTCGAACCCCCTTCGTCATAGATTCGCTCTGGCGTAGCCGACAAGCCGATCCTGTATTTTATGGAATAGGGCAAGTGCTTCATCGGGCCTGTTGCCCCAAGGTTATGAGCCTCGTCAGCAATAAAAACAAAGCTTTCTATGCCTCTGGTGTTCCTTACAAATTCTTGGATAAACTTGCGGATAAAGGTAGCGTAGGTTGTTATCACGACTATATTCTTCCGCTGGTTCAGAAGACTCTTCGTGGTATATCGCGACAGTAGATTCTTCCAATCCTTTTCTGTATGTGTCGATATGATGTTTTGAAAATTGAAGTGCTTCACCTCGTCCTCCCATTGTAACGCCAAAGCCTTCGTTGGCACCACAATCAAGGCCTTATAGTAACCGTTCTCCTTATACTGCTTCAACAGACAGTTCAGTGCAGTCACCGTCTTACCTGAACCTGTAGCCATCGCAAAGATCCCTGTTTTTTCATTCTCAATCCATGCAGCATAAGCATCCTTCTGTATCTGCCTTTCTTCAGGAAATGGAAAACGTGGCTCTTGTTCCTTGAAATCCATCTTCTCAACGAGATAACATGGTAAGGGTTTCGAAGAGATTGGCGCTGTTCCGTCAATCTCCCCTATCTCACGCAAATCTACTTCGTGCTCTATCAGTTTATCCAACTTCACGTTGCCAAACTTATCCTTTATGTAAGATGTCACTTTATGAAGAGGAATATGCGTTAGATGAGAATTGTCCTCATTCCAGTTTTCATTGAACTTTGCCTCCAAGTCATGTACATAGTCGGGTTGTTTCCATGATGTGAACACCATTATGGTCTCTCCATTGAGTTCCATTGCCGTTTGTGAGAAATTGGCTGAGCCGCCAAAAGCAACTTTGTCACCTCGTTCATCCGTAAAAACGCCATATTTATCGTGTCCAAGTCCGCCTTGTGTCGATATTGTGGCTACAAACTCAATTCTATCTATGGAAATCAGATAAGAAAAACAACGGAAGAATTGTTCATCCTGTCGGGAAAGGGTCTGACAAAGCTGAGCCACATCTGACAATAACCTGTCCTCAAAAGTGTCAATTACTCCAGACAGTCCTCTCTCAATGGCCATCTTGTCCTTTTCACTCAAAATATGATTGATGACCACCCGCATCTTTCCACCATTTGCAATGAACAAGGCAAAGCCGTAAGCTAAACATCTTATGCCAGAGGAGGAAAAGAATCCAAGACCGAGGTCGAATGATTTGCTTTCAATCAAGGCCTCTGTAAAGAACTCCTTCGGTTCGCGTTCCAAGCCTGTGGAATATGACAATGCAAAATTACAGTCTCTTAGCATATATCTTCAAGTCCTAATTGTATCTTGTCAAACAGATAGTCAAAGCCTACCAGATTAGGGTTGTCCTTTACATCAGCCATAATACGTTCTAACCCATCATCAAGGTGCATCTTAAAATAGCGAGGCAAGTCTTTATCAGACTGGTGAATGCTATAGTGCTTACACACGATAGCGGCATACATCGGATAGAGATTTCCAAATAGAACATTCTTTGAGTATTCTTTTCCACCGGAATCTTTTACATCCAAAGGCGAGAAGTGAATACCGCTTTGGAGAGAATATGCAATTGCAATACGAGCAATTACATTCTCTGCACCCAAAGCAAACTTGCGTGTTAGGAAAGTGACAGCCTCTTTATTCTTGCTACATGTCTTTATCTGTGTAAACATATTAATCTCTCGTAATGAATTCATTTATTGGAACCTGCTTAAACACTGAATGGGTCACCTCGTTTTGTATCAAGTAAGTTGCGTTCACCAAAGGCTTCATCACTTCATATTCTTCCGCAGTCAGTTCCTTGTACAAAAGCGGGAACAGAACCACTTGTTTAGATATCTGCGGATAAAACTCAGTGATAATCTTAGTGGCGTGGCTTTTGTCAAACTTTTGCAGAGGTGAATCGATAAACACAGGGAATTGAATGCCTGATTCATCAACCAACGATTTCAATATAGAGGTTGCATATAGTTGCTGCTCGCCCTTTGACAAAGAGTCTTTGTTAATATTGTTGCCATCAACAGAATACAGTTCAATATCCATATACTCACCATCTATAGCAACCTCAACCTTACCGATGAAGTCTTCCTTATGCATCAGCTTATTCAACGTTACCTTAATACGCCGTTCCAAAGAGATCTTTTTTTCTTGCTTCAACGATACAAGGAACGTCGAAAGTTCTGCTATCAGTTGCTCGGCCACTATGTCTTT
Source organism: uncultured Prevotellaceae bacterium (assembly GCA_900314125.1). GTDB lineage: Bacteria > Bacteroidota > Bacteroidia > Bacteroidales > Bacteroidaceae > UBA3839. The sequence goes on from OMUD01000018.1 coordinate 4,284, forward strand.
TTTTGCATCGCTATCGTCAAGACTTATTTTCTTGCTCAACTCACTAGCCAATTTGTTGGTGGTAGCCAGCTCTTGACTAACCTTACCGATGCTTTCGTGCAGTTGCCGGATTTCGTTATCCTTTGCCAATATAGACTTCTCCACAAGTTCTTTCTTTGTGCGTATGTCTTTTATAAGTGCATCTTTCTCCTTGCTTTGGATGTTTGATAGCCTCCGACTATTGCGTTCTAAAATAAGCTTATTCTTTCTATAGTCTTCTGCCAGATGCTCAAACTCAGCCTTATAGGTTGTGGTCAGGTTGTTGAATATGGCCACAAATTCCTCGTAGTCCTGCTCCGTTACAGAAAGTAGGATTTCTTCAACCTCCACCTGATGCTTGTATTTCTCCAAAACTTCTTGCACTTGCAAGATGAGTTCTGTCTTATCGCTAGTCGAAATAGTAGAATGCTCAAACATCAGCATCAAGTCTGAGGTTATCTGACTCACGACAAGGTTTCTGCTCAACAGGTCATTCTTCGTTTCTTTCAGTTTGTAGTCGTATTCTATTTGCTCCCTCGTGTCTTTCAGGAGCTTCCCCATAATAGCGAATGGAGCATAATCGATGAACTGTCTCAGTTGGTGTTTGTATTCTTCATCCTTCTGTTTGGTAGTTTGAATGAGTTTTTCAATCCGAGCTATTTCCGAAGAGGTTGCATCATTTCCTTCGCGCATCAGTTGGAGCTGCAGAGCATCGTCCTCAGCACGCAATTGCTGTATCTCCATTTCTATTGTTTTCATCTTATCCCTACACGCTGCACTCTTCTTTTCCAGTTCTTCTTTTTTATCGAGCATTGAAACTAGTTTCTCACGGCTTACGCTGTCAGATGATTTCTTGCGGAAACGCAACCTGATGTTTTCAAGATTTATTTTCAGATCTTCGTATTTGCGTACACCAAGAACTTCGTTGTAAGCAGAACATAGACGGCGTTTTTCGGACGAGGTGTTCGTTTCTGCTAAAGTAACAATCTGTTCTGAATCAAAGAAGAAAAACCGTGCTATATCTTTGTTAAGAATAAAATCGTTAATAAACACCTCAGGGCCAATGGTTGCAGTCAGTTCGTTTCTCACACCATTAATTAGAATGTCAACATTCTCCTTTTCTGTAACCATATCGTAGGAGCGTACAACTTTCAGTGATGCGCAGGGAAGAGATGGAATAACTACGTCCTCAAACTCAATGGCGACATAATAGGTCGTAATATGTTTCAAGTCTTCATTGTCTGAAGAATATCCCCTGCGCTTAATCGCTTCTTTTGTCGAAGAATCAAGTGTTTTAAGCTTTGCCCTAACGTTGTTGTTCAGATTGCTACGTAGGAAAGCATTGTATCCACAATTTGCAATATCTTTTCTAACTTCAGCTTCTACATCAGTAATTAATCTTCCATATAGACACCACAGCAAGGAATGAAGAAAAGTGGTTTTTCCAAATCCATTTTCGCCAGAAATCAGAAAAATTGGTTTTTCATCATCTTGAATGAATTTAATGGTATTTTTTCCCTCGTAAAGGCGATAATTTGCCAATGTTATACTTTTTATTATCATGTTTCTGCCTCCTTAATAAATGATTCCAAACGGGATTCAAGGTCTGTTTGCAAACCATATTTACGCATCAACAGTACTTTATTCTTTTGCAATGCAAGTAGTTCATGGATAAGTTGAAAATGCTGAGGATTGCCTACACAAGCTTTTTCTAAAAGCAATCGCTCTTGCAAACCAATATTAGAGTTGGGTATATTATATCCATATACATCATTATATATGTCGTTCACTGTTGTAGTGAAGTTCCCATCACGATACCACAACACCTGTATTGCTATTAATTCCTGATTAGTAATTAAGTCTATGCTTGAGCGATAATTCCACGTATTTTTCTGTACCGTAAGCAATTCTCGAAGCAATTGAATCCTGTATTCCATAGTATAGTTCCCTAGATTATGTCCTGTTTCATCAACAGCTCGTTGTCCATTTCTACGTGTAGAACACCGAAATTTTGAAACATTACGGTTCTCAACAAGCCTATTTCTAAAATGTAGTAAAGGCTTCATCCATTCTACGCCATTTTTAATGAGTGAGGACATCGATTTATCTTCTTTAACAACCGTACAAATCCAACATCCAAATCGGCTTTGACCACATGAACGATGCCTATCATCTGTCACAACCGTTGGACACTCATAATCATCAGCCGAAGCATCCATATAGATCTTATACAAAATATCATTATCAAATCCCCATGGTGAGGGAACCGTATTGATAATCCACCACACCTCCTCAAGCATTAATTCTTTAATGGGAGCATATGTAAAAGTGTTCGGATTCAGAGGGTGTTTCGAAAGCCGATGACCTTTAATCTCATGGCGTTTGATTGAACGCTCACGTTGTTGACTCTCTGACAGTCGTGTACCAACAAGAACAATCGCTTCTCCATCAGACGCCACCTGTTCTGTTATAAATTTTGAAGTGGGCTTAATCTTCAATTTTTCCGTACAAAAACGAAAAGAGTTATTGGGTACAGGATAACCTTTCCCTATAACACAGCACCAAAAAGAATCTTCTAGTTCTGGAGTTGTGGTCACTACGGATATTGGTAATTGTTGTACCTTGGCTGCCTTTGATATTAAGTTTAAAACCTTGCTCACATATTCTTCAATGATTGGATTCTCCACCATTGTATCATTGCAAACAACATGAACATTACGATTCAGAGGTATTCCTTCTTCTTGTAATCTTTGTAAAGAAATCCAAACTAAAGTCAGAAGAACTGTAGAGTCCTTTCCACCACTAAATCCTATTATCCAGGGACGTGTATAACGATCTTTCTCCAAATACTGGTCCTTAAGTTCATCTATTATCGCTTCAATGCGTTTACTCTTTATTGTCATTATTATAAGTTCCGTAATAGGACAAAAAGAAAACGTACCCTCCTCCATTGTATTTCCTTTCTGCACCTGTCCTGGAAATGAGGTTTGGAACGAAATACGAAGAAAGGGTACGCCTATTACGGCGTACCTTACTTCCTCGAAGGTTCGTTCC
>OMUD01000026.1 GCA_900314125.1 uncultured Prevotellaceae bacterium
CTTTTTGAAGCATATCCATCATTTGCTTCTTGAATGCTTGTGGAAGTTGCATCGCGGATTGATATTTGTTGAGGAATTTACTGATTTTAATTACAAATTTAATGTTTTTTTCGTGAAACAATGATTAATTGGAAAAAAATCAGTATTTTTGTAAAAAATCAAAGATATGGAAAAATATACACTTGATGCGCTCGACAAGAAAATCTTGAGGATGATTGCCGACAATGCAAGAATCCCTTTCCTCGAAGTGGCAAGAGAATGTAATGTCTCTGGAGCGGCCATCCATCAGAGAATTCAGAAACTGACAAGGATTGGAGTGATTAAAGGCACACAGTTTATTTTTGACCCTGAAAAGATGGGGTATGAGACATGTGCCTATATCGGACTTTTCTTGAAAGACCCAAGCTCATTTGATGACGTGGTATCTAAATTAGAGAAAATACCACAGGTGGTGGAATGTCATTACACTACCGGAGGATATGACCTGTTCATCAAAATTTATGCAAAGAACAACCACGATTTGCTGACCATCATCCACGATAAACTCCAACCTCTCGGATTGGCAAGGTCTGAAACGATAATTTCTTTCAAAGAAGCTGTCAAGCGTCCGGCACAAGTGCCAGAGTAATGTCATAACTCTATCTTTATCACGCTGCCATATGGAGGTATGGACTCGAGGGACTTTTCAAGGCTTATACTTCCGTCCAGACTGCGGGCGATGGCCAGCACACCACCATGGCAAAACACACAAACACGCCGATAAGGTTGTTGAAGCAAACTTTCAACAAACGAACGCACACGAGCGGTCTGGTCTTCAAGACTTTCACCATGGGGACAGCGGTAACTGATGTAATGCGAACACCAATCACGGAATTCTGGTGATTCTTTATATAAATCATCGTAGCGGCACATCTCCCAGTCACCAAAGTTCAGTTCTATCAGACGGGAGTCTGTGATTGGATTGGAATAGCCACAAAAGGCCGCCAGTTTCATGGCACGGGAGAGGGGACTGCTGTAAACGGCGTCAAAATCAATGCCGTCAAGATGGGATTTCGTCTCGGATGCCTCTTCGTTGAATGAGGAACTTAAGGGAACGTCGGTATGGCCGTAGCAAGTGCCTGGGGCTACTGCCACACTCGTATGGCGGACAAAATATATTTCCATATTGAAAAATAAGATGTGTTCTTAAGATGATAGTGAGGAAAGATGTTTGTGAGAATATCTGTCCTGCTTTTTATCTGTGAAATTGATTGAATTTTTTATTGAAGACAAATGTAGGGACATTTATTCAATTGACAAAATTTTGACTGTCTGTTTTGTTTTTTTACTCAATGATTCTTTACACAACACATCTTTTGAAACACGATTTTGACCAATATCGGCAAAAATCTGCTTTTTAATGATGGACTTCTTCATTTATTTGCGTATCTTTGCAAAGCGAATTCGTTTGGAGGATGGAATCATCCCCCTTTTTTATCTTTAATCAGCTCTTTATGGAATGGTTCGGCCAACTCTTCAGCAACGGTGAATCTGTTGCACATATTGTCTTACTTTACTCCCTAGTCATTACGATTGGGGTGCTCCTGGGAAAAATCAAAATCGGGGGCATTTCGTTGGGGGTGACTTTCGTGCTTTTTGTGGGAATCTTTGTCGGACATCTGCTCCATCAAGGGCAAATTCATTATGGATTTACAACTGAACCTCTATCTGTACTCAATTTTATTCAGGACTTTGGGCTTATTCTGTTTGTCTATTCTATTGGCCTTCAGGTGGGACCATCTTTTTTCACATCCTTAAAAGGTAACGGAATCAAACTCAATATGGCGGCACTTGCCATCATATTACTTAATGTGGTGGTCATGATTGCTCTTTATTACTCTTGCACAGATACATCCGATCCGAATTCTTTCCCGATGATGGTGGGAGTGCTTTGTGGAGCGGTTACGAACACACCTGGTCTCGGTGCTGCCAATGCCGCCCTGGAGCAAATCAATGCGGCTCAGCCTTTTGCAGGTGGAATTCCTGTTATTGCCAATGGTTATGCTTGCGCTTATCCACTTGGTGTGGTCGGAATTATCGGAGCTATCATTCTCATCAAAGTTTTCTTTAAAATCAGTCTGAAAAAGGAAGAGGAGGATTACTACAATAAGGATGGAAACAACATGGCGGTCAAACCGCATCTTATGCATCTCAAGGTGGTCAACCCTTCCATGGAGGGGAAAACAATCCTACAGGTGAGAGATTATCTCGGAAGGGATTTTGTCTGCTCAAGATTGCTCCATAAAGGACACGTTATCCTGCCTAATAAAGAGACGTTGTTGCATATCGACGATATGCTCTATGTCGTCTGTGCAGAGGAAGATGCAGAGGCCATCATCGCATTCATCGGTGATCAAGTGCATGTGGAATGGGATACACAAGACGTGCCAATGGCATCTAAGAAAGTTCTTGTCACCAAGAACAGCGTCAATGGAAAGACTTTGGCTTCACTACATCCATCCAGCATGTATGGAGTCAATGTAACCAGAATTTATCGTTCGGGTATGGAACTTTTCGCATCACCGCATGTGACGTTGCAGGTGGGCGACAGGCTCACTGTGGTGGGACCGGAGGATGCTGTGGACAGATTCTCGCATAAACTGGGTAACCAGGCCAACCGACTTGACAAGCCGAATCTCGTTACTATATTCTTCGGTATTCTCTGTGGTATCATTTTTGGTAGCATACCATTCGACCTCGGACTTTCCATGCCAGTTAAACTCGGTTTGGCGGGAGGACCTCTCATCATTGCCATTCTTGTCGGGCGTTTCGGATTTAAACTGAAACTTGTGGCCTACACCACAAACTCGGCATCACTCATGATTAGGGATATAGGACTGGTTCTTTTCCTTGCAAGTGTGGGTATTAAGGCAGGAGGTAACTTCCTGGAAACGGTGATGAACGGAGGTTTGTCTTTCGTGCTTTATGGATTCATCATCACCATTGTGCCTATTCTTATCGTCGGTATCATCATGAGAGCGAAATACAAGCAAAATTATTTCTATATCATGGGACTTATTGCGGGTGCCACTACCGATCCGCCAGCTCTTGCTTATTCCACGGCGACTGCTAACAATGATGTGCCGTCGATTGCATATTCCACGGTTTATCCGCTTTCCATGTTCCTCCGTATCGTTTCAGCACAGATGCTGATTCTCGTTTTCTGTACTTAAGGGGGGGGCTATTACGTGCTTGTAAAATAATCACCAAACAGATTTTTTAGAACATACCTAAACTTTCTGACGTTTTTATGACCGACATTATCAATAACTTCATACAGTCAACGGAACTGAATCTGTTGACTGCTTTTTTGTTGGGCTTAATCGTGGCTGTCAACCCATGCCAGGTGGCTATTTGCCTCTCTGCAATGGCGGTGATGCTGGAGAGAGAGGATGGTAAGCATCTCATGAGGAAAACCTTGGTCTTCGTGTCAGGAAGGGCTATCCTTTATTTCGGACTTGGCATTATTCTCCTTTTGCTGTATAAAGGGGCAGGATTAGCTTTTGACAAGGTCTATTCTGACACGCTTTCCCAGTGGGTCGAAATGCTGATGCCATACCTCACCATCGTTCTTGCCTTGTTTTTTATTTTCAGAGCATTACACCATCATCACCACAGTGGCTCTTGCCATAATTCGGGAAATATTATCAGAAAAAACAAGAATATTGGAATCTTCCTCATGGGAGTGTTGCTTGCACTCATCTTTTGCCCGGAGAGTGCTGTGCTTTATTTCGGAGTGATGATGCCGATGGCGGTGGCATCGAATTGGAGCATTCTGCTAATTGCAGTGTTTGCCATCAGTGCGGTGATTCCTATTGTCGCTTTTGCATCTATATGCACTTTCTCTATCAAAAAGACCCATCAATGGGAAAGAAAATTGGAGAGAATTCAGTTCTTGATCAACTTGGTTTCGGGCATTCTTCTCTTGATTATGGGTGTCTTACTCTTTTTTATCTGATTGGAAAGGCAAACAGAGGTTTCTTGCCATGTCACTGTTTAAAAAAAACGTCAACTGTTGAAAATTTTATTCCGATTTATGCAATTATTGTAAAAAATAATACATAAATTTGCAGTATGAAAGTTTTAGCAAAAAATCTCGAGATTCTACTTCTCAACAACAATCTGGTTATGGTGCCGGGATTGGGAGGCTTCCTTGTGGACAACAAGCAGGCAGAGTTCGACAGCGATGAGAACAACCTTATGCTGCCTCCGGGGCGTTTCATTGTCTTTAACAAGGAGCTTAAGGCCAATGACGGACTCATTGTGCATGCGTATATGCAGAACTATGATGCAACCTATCCGCAGGCTTTGAAGCAACTCGAAATCGATGTGCAGGAAATCAACGACCTGCTTGATGAGAATGGGTGGGTGGTGCTCGAGAATATAGGTACCCTCCGGAAAAATCTTGAGGGACATGTCTCTTTCGAACAGCAACATTCGTCTGTGATAACTCCGTCTCTCTTTGCTTTGCCAGCCATTAGGCTCAAATCAGTGGCAGAACTCGAGAAAGAAAGGGATATCATTTCAAATATCGAGCAGACAGCTGCTCTTCCTGTAGCTAAGCATCATGATGCTGACGAAAGAACAACTGTGAGGAGAAGATGGAGAGATGTGGCTATCTCTTCTGCGGCTGCTGTAGCTATGTTCTTCTTGTTTGCCTTCCCTTATCTGAACAAGGATGGACAAACTGAAAAAACTATTGCAGGAGCTGGTGTGCATGACTCTAGCTGGATGGACCATGCAGAAGAACAGGTTAAAAGTGGTGAAGAGATTAATGCGCGAGCCGCATATCATGAAGTGGAGAAGAAGGATGACGGAAAAACAATTGTTCAACCTCAGATTATTCTTCTACAAACAGCTCCACAGGCTTACAACAACACACTTGTGATTTCACAGCAGGATATTGATAAGGCTAACAATCTCAACACTGCTGATGGAAGATATTCTATCGTGGTGGCTGCGGCCGCCAACGAACAATGTGGACAGTACCTTATCAGCCAGCTTGAAGAACAAAACCTGCCGGGAGCTTTCATGAAAGAAGTCAAAAAAGTCAATTACGTGCTCTATTCAAGGTTCAATTCGTATAATGACGCTCAGAAAACATTGACGGCGCTGAAGAAGGTGAACAAAAAATTCCAAAATGCCTGGGTGCTCGACATTCAATAATTGAAACAGATTACGGATGAAAAGAGTTAAATGCCCAAAATGCGACACATTCATCGTTTTCGATGAGACGAAATACAAGCAGGGACAGGCACTCGTTTTTAAATGCAAAGAGTGTAAGAAGGAATTTGGGATTAGAATTGGTTTGTCTAAACTTAATGCCATACATGAGGAGAAAAGCCTCGATGAGCATCAGTTTGACAAAAAATATGGATCTGTTACCATCGTTGAGAATAAATTCGCATTCAAGCAGGTCATTCCTCTACAATTAGGGGATAATGTCTTTGGAAGATACTTGAAAGGAACTGACATCAACAAACCTATCATCACTTCTGACCCAAGTGTTGACACACTACATTGTATTATCAATGTAAAAATCGGGAAAAATGGCAAGCCGGTTTATACACTCAGGGATGCTCCAAGCAACACGGGGACTTTTGTGATGAATGCCATTCTCGCCAACAATGAGAGGAGGGTGATTGAAGATGGGACCATTATCAACATTGGGGCTACGACGATGATTTTGCATACCATGACTGAAGATGCGTGATATGAATTTCATCACCATAAAAAATTATAGAAAATTGAGATTATTATATGATGCTTTTACAACAGGATATCGGGTTCGACAAAAACTTTGATGTCGGAGATGCATTTTTTTATTCTTGCAACGACAATTTTATTTTATTCGACACGCTGGATGCCGATAATCCAAAAATGCCGGATAAATCTCTTTTTTACAACTCTTCTTTCTATCACACTTTCTTTGTTGTCAGCGGAACTATCAAGGCACTGATTGATGGGGTGGAAATTGTGGTCAAGGAGAAAGAGTATCTTGTTATCATGCCATGCACTAGGGTTCAATTCATCTCAACTCAAGCTGTTTTCTTTGCTTTTATCATGAGAGCACATATTGTGCTCAAGTTGTACAATGAGTTCAACATTCCTTTTGAAAAAAGAAGAGAGCTGTTTTCTATATATCACTACACGTTTGATGATGTACTGATGAATGAATGTCTCTCTATCTATCGACAAATGAAAAATGAGGCGAAGAGGCGGGATTATATGTTGAAAGAATTAGCTTTCAGGGAGTATGCTAGTATTTTCCTTCTCAATATCATCTCAAAATTGGAGGAGTTTAATGAAATTCATTATTATCCAATGAATAAGAGGAGAAGCGCATTCATTAAATTCCAGGAATTGCTCCATTTTAATTACATGCAGAATAGGAATGTGCTTTTTTATGCAGAACAACTGGGGATCACACCTAAATATTTATCATATATCACTACCTATTACACGGGTTTTCCTGCTTCCGTCGTTATCGATAACTATGTGGTTTTCAGAATCAAGGTTATGCTCTACGAAGGAGAATTGAATATCAAGAAAATCAGTGAGATGTTCAACTTTCAGTCGCAATCGTTTTTTGGAAGATATTTCAAGAGAATTACTGGAATGTCACCGAGAGAGTTTGTTGTTAAGTTTAACAAAAGGCTTTACCGCGTTGAAGAACAGGAGGATAATAATGGAAAATAACATCAAGAACCCTTATAAGTTCGTCAAAGAAATATCAGATTTCATTGCTCTTTACGACAATTATATTTCTGATCAGGGGGAGTCGGGGGTGCTGCCTGTCAACAGTTATCTTAAGATTCCTTCTCTGAGGTTTGTTTTTGTGGTCAATGGCAATGCTGAAGTGGAAATCAATGGAAATACTCATGTTTTTACAAAAGGATTCTCTATTGCATTGATTAAGAATTCAGTGGTCTTTTTCAAGAAATTCTCTGAGGACTACAGGTTTTTCGTGATTGAAGTCTCTGACCAGCTACTCCTTGAGGCAAAAAGAAAATTAGGATTGAGTCTTGATATTCTGCAACTCGAAAATAAAGGATATGATTTTGCACGTATTGATCGAAATCAGTTGGAATTTGTGGAAGGAGTTTATAGGATTATGATTGCTTGGATGAATAACCATAATCATATTTTTCAAAAAGAAATCCTTAAAAGTTATGCTAATATTTTGATTATTAGCAATATGACAACAATATCTGAGCAGACAATCAAAATCAAGTCTAATAAAAATGCCGTCTCAAGACAGAATGTGGTGTTCGAACATTTTATCAATATGCTCGACCAAATGTCTGACGAGCATAGGGACGTGAAATTCTATGCAGATAAACTCAACGTCACACCTAAATACCTTTCTGCTATTACGAATCAATACACAGGAAAAAGCGCGATTGCGTGCATTGAGGAAAATGTCATAAAGAAAATTAAAAATCTGATGTTGGAGCAGAAGTATTCTATTCACGAGCTTTGTGAGATCATGAATTTCAGCTCTCAGTCTTTCTTTGGAAGGTATTTCAAGAGGAATGTCGGAATGTCTCCAAGAGAATATATTAACCAACACATGAAAAAAGGAATGATGATGGCGTAAGCAATGAATGGAAGGATTATTGGAGGCAAGATAAAACAGGATTTTTAGAACATATTTTAACTAAATTGTGGTTTTTTTGTTCATTTTGGTATAATATCTCCTTTTTCAGGAAGATTATTGCTAACTTTGCAATCGTTTTCTGAATTAATCTTTTTTTTGATGAATAAAGTTAATCCAACTAGATGGGTGCCTTCTCTCTATTTCATGGAGGCACTACCTTATGTGGCTGTAAATGTCATTTCGGTAATTATGTATAAGGAGATGGGACTCTCCAACACAGAACTGGCGCTTTATACGTCATGGATGTACCTTCCTTGGGTGATTAAGCCGCTTTGGAGCCCTGTGGTCGATTCTATCGCAACCGAGAGGAAATGGATCATCATCACTCAGTTGCTTTGTGGGGCTGGACTTGCAGGAGTTGCCTTCACACTTCCTACATCATATTGGCTTCAGGCTTCCATTGCTTTCTTATGGCTTGTGGCATTCAGCAGTGCTACACACGATATTGCGGCTGACGGATTCTATATTGTTGCACTTGACAGCAATAAACAAGCGCTGTTTGTTGGTATCAGGTCCACATTCTATCGCATTGGCATGATCTTCGGACAAGGATTGCTCGTTATGATGGCTGGGTGGATTCAAAATGGAGCTAGATTCGGTAATTCTGATGATGCTTTTGCACTCTTCAGCAATACATCTGTTGATTTTGCGTGGGCGGTCACATTTATGACCATGGCGGTTATTGCTTTGATTCTTATGGCATACCATAAATTTGCATTGCCAAAGGCTGACAAGGATGTGGAATTTGAGAACAGACAAAAGCTTCCGTTGAACAAAGTATTGAAAAACACTGCTTTTGACTTTTGGAAAACGGTCAAAATATTCTTCTCGAAAAAGCAGATATGGGCCGCTCTTCTTTTTATGTTGCTGTTCAGGTTCCCGGAAGCTCAGCTCGTCAAAATCGCATCACCTTTCATGCTTGATGAGGTGGGTAATGGGGGAATGGGGCTCACAACAGAATTTGTCGGATTTATTTATGGTACTGTTGGAGTAATCGGACTACTCATCGGTGGTATCCTTGGTGGTGTGCTTGTCGCAAGACATGGACTTAAAAGATGGCTTTGGCCTATGGTCATGGCGATTAGTATTCCTGATGCGGTTTATCTGTATATGAGCCTCACACAGACTGACAGCGCCTTTCTCATTGCATCTTGTGTGTTTGTCGAACAGCTTGGATATGGATTCGGATTCACTGCATACATGATGTTTCTCATTTATTTTGCAAGAGGAGAAAGCTCAACTTCTGTCTATGCACTTTGCACTGCGTTCATGGCGCTTGGAATGATGCTGCCGGGAATGATGGCGGGATGGCTTTCAGATGTTTTGGGATATCAGAATTTCTTTATCTGGATTCTTGTGGCTTGTTCAGTCACTTTCATTGTTACCGCTTTCTTGCATATTGACCCTGAATTTGGAAAAAAAGTGGAAAAGAAGGATTGATAACGGCTTTTCCCTTTGCTAAAAAGCGCTTTTGATTTGATTTGTGACATTTAGATTACATAGTCAATGAAAAAATGTTAATAATGGATACCTTTTCTCCGTTTTAATTAAAATAATTGCTATCTTTGCAGTCTAAAACGTGACAACAGTAAACTATTAATGATAAAACAAACTATGAAAATGAAGAAATTTTTGTCTTTAGCAGCTGTGGCTATGCTCTCTGCGTCTGCTTACGCTCAATATGAGGGCACTTCCTTCGATGACCGTATTGGACATGGACAGGACAGTATTGAGGTTCGTCAGAACGTCAGCATGTTTCTTGAAAATTATAAACAGAGAAACTGGAAGGATGCCTATGAAAACTGGAAGTTTATCATGGAGAAAGCCCCTATTGCCAGACTCGATACTTATACACGTGGTGTCACCATGTTTGAGCAGATGATCGCACAGTCTCAGGATAAGGCTCAGCAGAAGGCTTATCTTACTGAGCTCCTCGGACTCTACGACACTCGTCTGCAAAACGCAGATGCACTAAATTCTTGGTCTGAAATCAAGACTACGAGAGGACCAGTGCTTTGCCGCAAAGCATACGACTATGCGCATTTCGCACCGAGTATATTTGAAGACTACACGCTCGACAAGGCCTATGACGGATTCACTGAGGGTATCAACCTTGTCAACCAAGACCCGTCTATCGAAATTGAGGGTTTTGTGCTCAGTGAGTATTTCCAGACTTCTTTCAAGAAATTCCAGGCTGCTCCGGATGCGTTCAGAGAGCAATTCCTTAACGATTATCTCCTCTGCAAGGAAGTATGTGAGAAAATGCTGGCTAAGGCCAACGAGACTGAGAATAAAGAAGAGGCAGCTAAAATCGTAAGACAATACGACCCTGTGTATGATTATGTCAACAAGGCATTTGCTTCTTCAAATGCTGCAAGCAAAGACCAAATCAGAGCTATCTATGAGAATAAGGTGGATGAGAAAAAGGATGATATCAACTATCTGAAGTCTGCCATTCTCGTTCTTCAAGACAACTACTGCGATGATGAGGATTTCTATTTCAAAGCAGCAAACTATGCATACAACATCAAGCCGGAGTACTATTCTGCAATTGGTATGGGTGACCAGCAACTCAAAGATGGAAAAATCGATGAGGCTCTCAACTACTATAACAAGGCTGTGGAACTCTGTACTGACGAACTTCAGAAAGCGCAGATCTCCTATGAAATTGCCAACTTGCTCGGACGTAAGGGACAAATCTCTAAAGCTGAGCCGTTCCTGACTCAGACTGAACAGCTTGCTCCATCGTTTAAAGGTAAATGCGACCTTTATCGTGCAAGAAGGGATGCCTCTGAGAAGAAGTTCGATTCTGCTATCGAATTTGCAAATAAGGCTGCTGAAGAAGATCCAAGTATCTCCGGTACTGCAACCCGTCTGGCTGAGCAGGTGGCCGACTGGAAAGTGTCTTGGGCTAAATATGAAGAGCAGCAGAAGGCTGAGCAGGAGCGTCTGGCGCAGATTCGTGCTGAGCAGGAAAGACTTAGGGCTGCACGTGAGGCTCAGTTGAGGGCTGAACAGCAGCAGGCTGCAGCGGCAAGAGCTAAGGAAAATGCACAGGCAAGAGCTGCTCGTGAGGCCGCTAATGCTAAAGCTAAGGCTGAGTACGACAGAAAAATGGCTGAGTACAACAAGCGTAAGGCTGAATACGATGCTCAGGTGGCTCGTCAGAAGAAACTGGATGACTTCTGGAAAGGTAAATAATTCAAATATTATATGAATTTAAAAACGGACGGATTGATTTCCGTCCGTTTTTTTCTTGACGAGTATTACTTTTTTCCTCTTTTTTTTGTAATTTTGCATGTTATACGATGTATCCTGCTTATGGAAGTAAAAGATAATTATAAAGTTTCAGATAAACTTACTTTTGTTATTGCGAATGATTTCAGGCTCCTTCAGGTAATGAGCCGATTCGGTATTTCGCTTGGATTTGGTGACAAAACCATTGCAGAAGTGTGTGAACAAAGAGGAATAGATCCTTTTACTTTCGTCTCTGTTCTTAATTTTGTGAAGAATGGGGGAATTGACAATGTAATCAACCCAGAAAAGCTCAGTCTTGTCTCACTTCTCGACTACCTTAAGCAAACTCATAGGTATTTCCTTGAGTATCAGTTTCCAAACATGAGAAGAGACATGCTCAATGCCATAGATTGCTCTATCAAGAATGAAGTGGCGTTCCTTGTCTTGAAGTTTTTTGATGAATATGTGGAGGAAGTGAGAAAACACATGAAATTTGAGGAAGAGGTCACATTCAAATATGTGGAGCAGTTGCTTGATGGAAATGGAGAGGTTATTGAAGGAAAAGAACATGATAACACATTGCTCGCATATCATCATGAGGAGATTGAGGATAAACTTATGGACCTGAAGAAGATGTTCATTCTCTATTATCCTCAAAAAGAAGTTGACCTTGATATCAATGAAGTGATTTACAATATTTACAGAGTGCAGGAAGATTTGCTGATGCATTGCTTGGTTGAGGACTATGTTTTCAAACCAACTGTTATTTATCAGGAAAATTTGGTGAGAAGACTGAAAAAAGCTAAAACTAAATCAGAAGGAGATCCAACTAAGGAATATGATGGAGAACTGTCTGAAAGAGAAAAAAATATCGTTGTCTGTGTGGCAAAAGGAATGTCAAACAAAGAAATTGCTGATTCTCTTTGCATCTCCATCAACACTGTCACAACTCATCGTAGAAATATTGCCCGTAAATTGTCTATTCATACTCCGGCAGGTATCACCATTTATGCCATTGTCAATAAATTAGTGAAACTGGAGGAGGTTAGTATTTGATTTTTTAGAAACAATTAATATTACAACTGATATGGTTAAAAAGGAATGGTTGGATAAAGGCTTTGTAACAGAACCTGTTGACAAGAGCATCAATCTCAGTAAGGCTATTAGGCAACTCTGTGAGGATAAAAACGCTGTCGTGTTGGCGCATTACTACACACATCCTGAAATTCAGGATGTGGCTGACTTTATTGGAGATTCACTCGCTTTGGCTCAGTGGGCTGCTAAGACTGAAGCAGACATCATTGTCATGTGTGGAGTGCATTTCATGGGAGAAACCAACAAAATACTCTGTCCTGACAAAAAAGTACTGGTTTGTGACCTTAATGCAGGATGCTCACTTGCTGATTCTTGTAAAGCTGCTGATTTAAAGGAATTTAAAAAGAAACATCCGGGGTATAAAGTTGTCTCTTATGTCAACACCACGGCAGAAGTCAAGGCTTTGTCCGACGTTGTCGTCACTAGCTCAAATGCAAAAATCGTGGTTGATAGCTATCCTGAAGATGAAAAATTGATTTTTGGACCCGACAAGAATTTAGGTAACTACATCAATTCTATCACAGGAAGGGATATGATTCTATGGGATGGAGGTTGTCATGTCCACGGAAAATTCTCACTCGAAGGAATTATGAAACTCAAGGAAGAACATCCTGATGCAAAATTGCTTGTGCACCCGGAGTGCCCTAAACCAATACAGATTATTGCAGATGTTGTCGGTTCTACAGCTGGATTGCTTAAATTTGCTATCAACGATAAGGCAGACAAGTTCATCGTGGCGACTGAGAGTGGAATCCTTCATCAAATGACAAAGGAATGTCCTAACAAGACTTTTATTCCTGCTCCGCCTGAGACAAGCGAACAAATTGGTTGCTCATGTAATGAATGTGAGTACATGAAGCTCAACACACTTGAGAAACTCTATAACACGCTCAAATATGAGTGGCCTGAAATCAAGGTGAATAAGGCTGTTGCCGAAAAAGCCGTGAAACCTATCGACAAAATGTTGGAAATCAGTAAAAAACTGAAATAACAACTTCATTTGGATTTTCAGAACTGATTCCTGTTTTTTTACCTCTTGATTTAATTATTATGACGAAAATTGCCGCTTTGGTGAGTGGGGGCGTTGACAGTGCCGTTGCTGTTCATTCTTTGGTGCAGCAGGGATATTCTCCAGATCTCTTTTATATTAAAATCGGACCGGAAGAAGACAAGGAATGGAACTGCACTTCTGAAGAGGATATAGAAATCTGCACGTGGCTTGCCAATAAGTATAAATTGAAATTGGAAGTTGTGGATCTTCACCATCAGTATTGGGATATGGTGGTCAAATATACTATGGAGAAAGCCAAGATGGGACTTACCCCTAATCCCGATGTGATGTGCAATAAACTGATCAAATTTGGTTGTTTTGAAGAATTTGTAGGCAAGGATTATGATAAAATCGCAACGGGACATTATGCAACTACAGAGGTGATCAATGGAAAGACTTGGCTGGCTACAAGCCCAGATCCCGTGAAGGACCAGACGGATTTTCTGTGTCAAATCAATTTCAAGCAAGTTTCTAAGCTTATGTTTCCTATCGGACATCTGTGGAAACATCAAGTGAGGGAAATTGCAGAGAAAAACAACCTACTCAATGCCAACAGAAAGGACAGTCAGGGAATTTGCTTCCTTGGACAGGTGGATTTCAGGGATTATATCGGGAAATACTTGGGAGAAAATCCTGGAGATGTCAGGGAACTGGAAACTGGACGGAAAATTGGAACACACAAAGGTTTGTGGTTCTATACGATTGGACAGAGAAAAGGACTTGGGTTTGGAGGAGGGCCATGGTTCGTGGTGAAAAAAAATATGAAAAGAAATATTCTTTTTGTCTCGAATGGCTATAATCCTGAAAAAGTTTATAAGAAAAAACTGAAAATGACGGACTTCCATTTCATTACGGAGAATCCTTGGGCTGGGGATGAAACAAACGCACAACATCTGGTGACATTTAAAATCAGACATACACCCGAGTTCTTTATGGGACATCTTTTTATGGATGAGAATAATGAATGGACACTTATCTCGCAACAACCGATTCATGGAGTGGCACCAGGTCAGTTCTGTGTGGTTTATGATGAAAACCACCATCTTTGTTTTGGTAGCGGAGAAATTATTTAGTTTCTTTAGAGGCGATCCTCAAAGATCATCCTTTATCTGATAAGAGAACTTTTTTATTGAACAAACCTTATGTGTAAAAAACTTTTTTGTTTGTGCTTGGCGCTCATAGCTGTGCAGTTGAAAGCACAAAATGAGAACATCATTACTGATGGTGTGGATTCTTTGATTGTCGATTCAATCAACAGAAATGAAGGTGGAGTGCAATTCCATGAAATCAGTGATGATTATCTGAGGGATATGGAGAACTTGATGGATCAGTATGAGAAGAAACAAAAAATTCAGAAGGCTGTAAGTGAGCAGGAAGAGAGGATGCTCAGGCAGGAAATGAAATTCGATTATTTTTCCACTCTTCCTCTCATACGGGGAATCGTGATGACTGCCACTACCGATAAATTCAACAGCAGAGACGTGATTTTTGAATATCATGAAGCTAAAAAATGGCATTATCTGCCAACTGTAACCCCACTTGCTGCCGCTTGGGCTATGAAAGCATTCGGAATGGAAGCCAGAAGTAAAACCAATCGGATGGCGGTGGCGAATTCCATCGGACTTGGGCTCACGTGCGGATTTACTGAATTAATCAAAAATTCTGCAAATGAACTCCGACCTAACGGACATGATGAGAAAAGTATGCCTTCGGGACATACTGCATTAGCTTTCTTTTCGGCAGCTGTGCTCGACCGGGAATTCGGACATTACAGTCCTTGGATTTCTGTAGGAGGATATTCCATCGCTCTTGCCACACAATTTCATCGTATCCATTTCAATCACCATTACCTCAACGACGTGGTAACTGGAGCGGGAATCGGTATCGTATCTGCTAATTTAGGTTATTTTATTGCTGATAAGATTTATGGGAGGAAAGGAATCAATCAACCGAAGGTCACATTGGCTGATGCGAATGCATATTTGAAATTCGTAAATAAACCAATTACATTTGCACTCGTATCTTCAACCGAGACTGGGTATAATAAAATAGATGAGAAATGCTATACCGTTGAAGACGGACTTTTTGAAGGACAATTGAGAACTACGGCTGGTTTGTCAACAGCATTGGAAGCCGATTGGTTCTTTAATGAGAATTTGGCTGCGGTTTTTTCCGCAAGAATGGCACAATTCAAAGTACAACCCCTTCCTGATAATGCTCCTAAATATAGTTACTATGGATCCAATATTTATCAATACCACTTCAATGCAGGAATTAAATATAGCTTGATGTCTTCGCCTTCAAGCCGAATGGCGTTGAAAGCTTATGCTGGACAAAGATTAACTCCTGAGACGAATTTTCTCAATGATAAGGGAGCTCAGGCTATCCATTTGAACAAATCATCTGATTTTGAATTTGGTGCAGGAATTTCTTTTGACTTCTTGTCGTCTTCAAAATATATTTCGGGATTTGCTGTTGACTATACTCACGCTTGTACAGATTTTATGACAAACCGTTGGCTTATTTCTTCTTTCTGGAAAATCATGCTCTAATGACAAATGCCAAAACAATATAGGTCCATGCACTTGATACTATTACACTGAATATATTAAACGCCCCACAAAGTTTTCTGCTTTGTGGGGCGTTTAATTTATTGTAAGGTATGTCCGGGGTGCTTACATACTGAACTTATACCTTGTGTCCTTAACCTTGTTTTTCTTCATGAGGCTCATCTCAAGAGTGCGCATGGCCATGCCTAAGTTCTGGCTTGCCATCTGATCCTGTTCTTTCTTGGCATCAAAGGTTTCTGGAGTCTCTGGCTTCGTGTCATTCAACACTTTCAGAACATAAACACCCTTGGAACCTTTGAAAGCTTTAGAAACATTACCCTTGGCTGTTTTTGATGCGATGGCGCTTACCATTGGCTCGCTTGTCTGGGTGGCTGGAACCATGGCTGGAATGGCCAATGAGATGTGGGTCAGTGTGTCGGTTGAGGCATTTGGCTGCTTCTGTGCGGACTCGATTGTCACATTGCTACCCAGCTTCTTCAGGATGATGTCTGCCTTCTTTTCGTTGGCCAATTCTTCCTTGATGTGATCCTTAACGGCCTTAACAGAGTAGGTGTCTTTACTCATGCCTGCAAGGGATACTACCATCAGGTGGTCATTCTGACCGCAACGGTAGATTTCAGAAAGTTCACCTTCTTTGGCTTCGTCATACAGCCATTTGATAGCATCCTTAGTGTTGTGAATCTGAGCAATTGAATGCTGGTTGCTCGGAACTGTGATATTCTGAACGCTGTAACCGTTCTTCTCAGCATTAGCCTCAATCTCACCAATGGTCTTGTTGGATGCGATGAATGAACTGAACTTGTTGAACGCTTCATTATAGGTCTTCTCTGAGAAGTTGAACGGTTTGTCGATAATGGCTACATTATATTTGGTAATTGGGTTCTTGCTGGCAAGAATCTCGGTGATCAGAATGTTGCCATTCTGAAGGTTCAGCTTGTGAAGGCCAGCGCCAAGGGTGTAAAGGGAGTTGATGAACAGACGGTCGTCTGCATTATCGATTCTTGCTGTTTCAAAATGAGCGGAGGAAATCCAAGCGGAATCACCCTGCTGACCATAGTTCTTGGCAACGGCTGAGAACGAACCGCCTGCCTGAATAGCATTCATGATGCTGTCGGCACGAGTGGATTTCTCTTTTTCGTCTGCACCGGTTACAAGAATCTCACGGTGAAGAATGGAGTCGGCTTGTGTCTCTTTGCTAAGCAATTTCACAGTATAATACTTGTTGTACATCTGGTTGAACGCTGGCTTTGAGGTCTGACCTACCGAGAGAGTCAAGCTGTCACTGCCGTCAAGCAGAGAGGTTATGTAGGATGGGAATGCATTGGCACTCTTCATGATCTCGGTGTATGGCATGTCAGAACCACTTTTGCGAATAAGCTGGTTGATCTCTTTGACATCGGTCAGAGAATCCAACTCTGCATAGTAGCCTGCAAATTCATTCTCAATAGCTTTTTTGTCCTCAGCACTTGGAGTTACGAACACGTCAATCACTTTGGCATCGCATACTGAAGCCAAAGTGGCATATTTTGCTTTGTCTTGGTTGAAGCGGTCTTCTATTTCCTTGTCGCTCACGTTGACTTCCTTGTCGTCGATTGCTGCGTAAGGGAGTGAAACGAGAAGAATATCCTTTTCAGCTGTACGCTGATCAAAGTTCATTTTGGCTTCAACAGGGTTTGAAATCATGCAGTTCACCAACAGGCTGTTGTATTTGTTGGCAAGCATTTCATTCTTAATCTGCTGTTTGGCAAATGCCAGATATTTATAAAGCTTTGCACTGTTCTCATCCATCTGGCCTGCGGATTTCACCTTCTCCAATTCTGTGGCGAGCGTATTGAATGCTGTCGGATCATATTCCATCGTCTCTGGATTCATAAATACAGGAAGACGGAGGAAACTGCTGATCTGGCCATTACCAGTCACACCATCTGTGGTCAACACTTTGTTAACCTCATCATCAGTCACTGCAAGACCCAATGCCTCACATTCTTTGCTGATCATTTTATTCAATACGTAGGATTGCCATGCCTGGTCGTTGATGCTGTTCTGAGCATCCTCTGAAGACAACTGGGCATTTGGATTGGTCATCTCATACATGAACTGATAGTTCTGAACCAAATCCTGATAATCTTGAAGGCTGAGTTCCTCACCGGCAACTTCGCCTATAGTCATCGATTGAGCGCTGTCTGTGCAGCTCCTGTTCGACATGGATAGAATAAACAGTAACAATGCAAATGCAATGATACTTACAAGCAAGATGTTCTTGTCTCTGATTTTTTGTAATACTGCCATTTTTTTGTTTATTTTGTTGTTTTTTTATTTGTCTCGGTCTTTTATAAGCGGTTTTCCCGCTTTTTTCACAAAATCGTACAAAGATACAAAAAAATCATCGCTTTCGTGTGAATAAAACAATGTTTTTTAATCTTTTATCTCAAAAATCTTGACGATATGGTCCTTTTTGGGTGTTTAATGCTTATTTATAACCTTTTTTGATCGTTTTATGAGATACTGTCATTAACTGCGCTCTCTCTGCTTGCAGGGGGTGCCGATGAAGGTCTCACACTGTCGGGAGATGATTCAACCGTATCGCGCATTTCTGACATAACAGTTGGGTCTGGGCGAGGTTTCGTGTTGTCTTCGCTCACAGGGAACGAACCTTTTGAACCGTGAATCTCGTAGTCTGTCATCATCTCGTTCGAATAGAAGTCATAACCCGACAACTCACGGTCTATACCCTTTATTTCCATATATTGGTCTGAGTATATTTTGTGCTCCTGCTGGTTCCAATATAGTTTTGAGGTTTTGAATGTCTCACCACGCGAATTGCGGACGCTGACACGACCACGGAGTTCCCACAGCCGTATCTCTGAGTAATAATAAGCGGTGTCACAGTTCAGGTATGCTTCTACTTTAAAGTTCTTGTCGTATTTCTCCATGAACAAACCCTTCTCAAAACTCCAGTATTGAGGATCTTTCTTATCATAGATGAACCAGTCTTCAGATATCAGACGGTAGCTGATGATACCGGAATCTGATATCAGTGTGGATACGCCAATCGACTTCAGCATCGGGAGTGAGTCTCGGTCAATAATGGCCGGTGCATAGCGTATCTCATCTTCCTTGCAGGATACGAAGAAGATGGAGGAAATGATAGATATGAGCAGCAGGAACGCGGTGGCTCTGGAAAAAAAAGACATGTTCTCTTTTCTATAGGTTCAGCAGAGCTGAACTAATGAACTGATAAATGAACAGAAAAATTAAATTCTCATTATTGTACTTTCCATTTGTAGAACCAGCGCTCGCTGAATGTCAA
>OMUD01000031.1 GCA_900314125.1 uncultured Prevotellaceae bacterium
ACAACAAACCTATAGGCAGGATTAAATATGCACTGATTTAATTCCGCCAACGGGTAAATAAAAGTTTTTTAGATTGTGATGGACTACACATTGAACGTTGGCGGGCATCTCCTTTCCCTTGACCGTACGAAGGTGATGGGCATCCTGAATGTCACGCCCGACTCATTTTATGCATCCAGCCGCAGTGTCACCTCTGACGCAGTGAAGAGCCGTGTTGAGGAGTTGCTGGCAGAGGGTGCCGACATCATCGACATCGGCGCGTGCTCCACTCGTCCCTCAGCCTCCTACGCCACAGAATCGGAAGAGATGTCGCGTTTGCGTATGGGACTGGACGCGCTGCGCAGTGTGGCTCCCGAGTGCGTGGTTTCGGTCGATACCTTCCGCGCCGACGTTGCCCGCATGTGCGTGGAGGAATACGGCGTGTCGATCGTGAACGACATCTCCGGCGGCCAGGCCGACCCGCAGATGTTCCCGACTGTGGCACGGTTGGGCGTGCCTTACGTGCTGACCCACACCCGGGGTGACTCTCAGACGATGCAGGAGCAATGCGATTATGACAACCTTATCGAGGATCTCCTGCTCTTCTTCACCCGTCGTGTGGATGAGCTTCGGAGCCTGGGTCAGAAAGACATCATCATCGACCCCGGCTTCGGTTTTGCGAAGACCCTCGACCAGAATTATGAGTTGGTATCGCATCTGAACGCGTTCGAGTTGCTCGGTCTGCCCATCCTGGTAGGCGTGTCGCGCAAGAGCATGGTCCACCGCCTGCTGGGTTGCGCCCCCGACACTTCGCTCAACGGCACGACAGCCCTCCATGCCTTCTGCCTGTCGAAAGGTTGTGTGTCCATCCTTCGCGTTCACGACGTGAAAGCCTGCCGTGAGGTGATCAGTATCTACGAAAAAATTTCAGAACAATCATGATAGATTTCGGAATCAAGGATGCGATTGACATCCTATGCGTTGCGTTCCTCCTCTACTATTTCTTCAAAATCATGAAGGACTCGGGGTCGATGAACACGTTCTTCGGCATCGTGGTGTTCTTCCTGCTTTGGATTGTGGTGTCTCCGGTTTTGGAGATGAAGCTGATGGGCACAATCTTCGACAAGTTGGTGAGTGTGGGAGTGTTGGCGCTCATCATCCTGTTTCAGGAGGATATCCGCCGTTTCTTCCTGACGCTGGGTTCGAGCAACCGCTTCACCACCATCCGTAAGCTGTTCACCAAAAAGAAAAACAAGGAGGAAGAGAACCCTGCCGTGATGCAGATTGTGCGTGCCTGCGCCTACATGAGCAAGAACAACATCGGCGCACTCATCATCATTGAGCGGAACATGGCTCTGACCGACATCGCCAAAACCGGCGAGATCATCGACGCCAATATCAACGCCCAACTCATCAAGAACATCTTCTTCAAGAACTCCCCCCTCCACGACGGCGCCATGATCATCAGCAACAACCGCATCAGTGCCGCCGCCTGCATCCTGCCCGTATCCCACAACAATGACATCTCGAAAGACTATGGCCTCCGCCACCGTGCCGCGTTGGGTATCACGCAGCAGAGCGACGCCGTGTCGGTAGTGGTGTCGGAGGAAACGGGACATATCACGATGGCCCGCCGCGGCAAGTTCATCCAGCAGAATGCCTCTCAGGAGGAGTTGGAGAGCTACTTAACCACCGTGATGTAGGTCTTTTCCCCCTCTGGTTCTCAATCGCGCACCTATCATCCAGTTGGAGAATTATCCATGACACCTACAGATCTTGAATTCGGGACAGACACAGAAAACTAACTACTGAACAATATGAGAAGAACATTATCCCTAGGCTGCGCGTTCATGCTCTCAGCATTGAGTTTTGCCGGCCTGCCGAAACAGTCCGACGTGCTGTCGGCCATGCATCTTGCCAACGACTATTTCATGCAGAAATACAGCGACCCTGGCAAGCCCACGTTCGTAAAGAAAGAGCGTCCGAGCAACCTGTGGACCCGCGGCGTATATTTCGAGGGGCTTTGCGAGCTCATCAACATCGACGGTCAGGCCCGCGACCTCGACTACCTCACCCGCTGGGCCAACGCCCACAAGTTCACGCCTCGCAACGGTGTGACCACGCGTGATGCCGACGACTACTGCTGCAGCCAAGCCTATCTGTTCCTCTATGAACACACGTTTCAGAACACCGGCAAACGAGCACCAGAGATGCTGCTGCCCACCCGTCAATGCATGGACAACCTGCTGAATCCCGTTCCTGTGGCCAAGACCTCAAAATGGACCGCCAACTCCATGGAGGACTGGACTTGGATTGACGCCATCCAGATGGGTCTGCCTGTTCTCACGCGCCTCACCCGCATCCTTTATTTCGAAGGAGAGAAAGACTGTGAGCGTTATGCCGAGCAAGGCTGGAAGATGTATGAATGGACCCGCAACCAGCTTGCCGGTGGCCTGTTCAACGAGCTTGAAGGCTTGTGGTGGCGCGACAAGGACTTCGTACCCCCTTACAAAGAGCCCAACGG
Organism: uncultured Prevotellaceae bacterium; assembly: GCA_900314125.1. Taxonomy (GTDB): domain Bacteria; phylum Bacteroidota; class Bacteroidia; order Bacteroidales; family Bacteroidaceae; genus UBA3839. Next base: position 2,504 of record OMUD01000031.1, read on the forward strand.
CATGAACTGCTACTGGAGCCGCGGCAACGGCTGGGTATATGCCGCTTTGGTGCGTGCAATGGACAATGCGATGGTGGCTCGCCATTCCGGTCCCGCCAACCTGGAGCCGAAAGGCGAATACAAATGGGTGGTTCAGGATTATGAGCCCCATTTCGATGACTACCAGCGTGACTTCTGCAAGATGAGTTATGCGCTGGCGCGCTGCATCCGTAAGGACGGCTTCTGGAACGTAAGCCTTCACGACGAGTCGAACTACGGCGGCAAAGAGCTCACCGGTACGGCGCTCTTCGTCTATGGCATGGCATGGGGCGTTCGCCACGGCATCCTTCCCAAGAAGATGTTCCTTCCAATCGTGAGCCGTTCGTGGAAGCGGATGGTGAAATATTGCCTTCACGACAACGGCTTCTTAGGCTATGTGCAAGGCACGGGCAAAGAGCCCAAAGACTCCCAGCCGGTGGGCTACGACGTGGAGCCCGACTTCGACGATTACGGACTGGGTTGCTTCCTGCTTGCCGGCGCAGAGGTTTACCGCCTCGGCGAGAAGCAGTAAGCCTATTCCACACATTATCAGACATATCTGAATCCTACAATGAAACACCTATTGATTATCCTCATCAGCCTGTTGCTGACCTGCCTGTCGTGCGGTGACGGTGACCAGCAGGGCAAGAAGCGCAAGGTGATTGGTCCCGTGAACTCCGCCCCTTACGAGCTGCTGGTGGTATGCAACAAAAGCTGGTACAAGAGCGATGCCGGTGCCCATTTCCGACAGTTCGTGAACACCTTCATGCCCGGCATGCCTCAAAACGAGCCCATTTTCAAGGTAATCTGCATCAACGAAGGGTCATTCACAAAGACCTTCATCGGCTTTGGCGGCATCATCTTCGTGAATGTGGGTCCAAAATACAAGGAAGCACAGTTCATCACCGCCCGCAACATGTATGCCCGTCCGCAGATGGTGGTGACACTCAACGCCCCCACCTTTGCCGGCATCGACAGCCTGGTGGACCGCCATGGCGACCACATCCTCGACTTGATGGCCGACAACGAAATCAAGCGCTCCACCACGGTGCTGAAGCGCAACCACAGCGGCGTGGTGAAACAATATGCCGAGAAGCTCTTCGGCTGCGAATGGCTGATGCCTCAGGAAATCACACAGGTGAAGCCCGGCAAGGATTTCTTCTGGGCATCATCACTCGACAACACTTACAACGCCTGCATGTATGCCTATCCGTGGGTTTCCGACTCCACGTTCACGAAAGACTTCTTCGTGGCGAAGCGCGACTCATTCATGCGTGGCAACATCCAGGGTGAGGAATGGGGCCAGCACATGGAGACCGACGCCTCGACGGTGACTGTCCGCGAGCGTATGCTCAACGGGCACTACGTGTTTGAAGCCCACGGCCTTTGGGACATGAAAGGCGATGCGATGGGCGGTCCGTTCGTTTCCCACGTTCAACTCGACAGCGTGAACAACCGCATCATCGTGACGGAAGGATTTGTGTATCTGCCGAATAAAGAAAAGAAAAAGATGATGCACGCCATTGAGGCAGGACTTCGGACACTGAAGATGAATCCGTAGTCATCCTCTTCCACTTTTTTTAGGCACCTAACCAACACTAAATCAACGAACAAACTACTAACTGAATATGAAAAGACTTTTTACGGCATTATGCCTTCTTGCCCTTTGCGGCATGGTCCGTGCCCAGCGCACGGTGGACCTTTCCGGCGAGTGGCAGTTTGAGATTGACCGCCAGGATGTGGGCCAGCGTGAGCAATGGGCCGACCGCGAACTGAGCGACCGTATCAAATTGCCCGCCTCTATGCCCGAGCGCTTGAAAGGTGACGACATCAGCGTTGACACGAAATGGGTGGGTTCGCTCTACGACAGCTCCTATTTTTTCAATCCCTATCTTGAGCGCTACCGCCAGCCCGGCCAGATGAAGCTGACGTTCTTCCTCACGCCCGACAAACACTATGTGGGTGTGGCATGGTACAGGAAACAGGTGGAACTGACAGGATTGGACAAGGAAGTGAAACACTACATCCTGTCGTTGGAGCGTCCGCACATCCAGACCACGCTCTATGTGAACGGCCGTGAGGCAGGCAGCGACCGCAGCCTGTGTGTTGCTCACGAATACGATGTGACCGAGCTGCTTCAGCCAGGTGCGAACACCTTTGCCATCCGCATCGACAACCGGTTGGAGACGGTGAACGTGGGTCAGGACTCCCATTCCGTGACCGACCAGACCCAAGGCGACTGGAACGGCATCGTGGGCAAGATGGAGCTGCGCGAGGTACCTTCGCTCCGCATCACCGACCTCCAGGTCTTTCCTGATGTTGACCGCAAGGTGGCCCGCGTTCGGCTGACGGTGGCAGGCCAAGGCAAGAAAAAAGCGAAATTAGCGCTGCTGGCGAAGAGTTTCAACAGCAACGTGACCACTGTGAATGCCAGCTTTGTGGATCTCCCCCCTTATTCCGACAAGAAACCATACGTGGATTATGAACTCATACTTGGCGACAAGATGCAACTGTGGGATGAGTTCAATCCCAACCTCTACCGTCTTCAGGCTTTAGTGGTGGAATCTCACTCTAAGACAGAGAAATACCTGAACAAGAACCGCTCCTCCTTCGCCTCCCCCGCTTTTTCTGAGTATCTGAAAGAGAACGGAGCCCAGGAGACGGTGTTCGGCATGCGCAAGTTTGAAATCCGTGACAGGATGTTCTATGTGAACGGCCGTCAGATTCAGCTTCGCGGCACAGTGGAGAACTGCGATTTCCCGCTCACCGGCTATGCTCCGATGGATTTGGAATCGTGGCTGCGCGTATTCAACATTTGCAAGAGCTATGGATTGAACCACATGCGTTTCCACTCCTACTGCCCACCCGAAGCCGCCTTCATGGCCGCCGACCTGACCGGTTTCTATATCCAGCCCGAAGGTCCGAGCTGGCCTAACCACGGAGTGAAGTTAGGTTACGGCGACGATATCGACACCTACCTGATGGAAGAGACCCAACGTCTGACAAAAGCCTATGGCAACCATCCATCCTTCTGCATGCTGGCCTGCGGCAACGAGCCTGCCGGCCGCTGGGTGGAATGGGTAGGCAAGTTCGTGGACTACTGGAAATCGACCGACCCAAGACGCGTTTACACCGGTGCTTCGGTGGGCGGCGGCTGGGCATGGCAGCCCAAAAGCCAGTACCACGTGAAAGCCGGTGCCCGCGGCCTGGCCGAATGGGCTCGCCGTGCTCCCGACTCGATGGACGACTTCCGTCAGCAGATCTCGCATTACAAAGCCAAAGACATGGAGACCGACATCCACGAGCCTTACGTGAGCCACGAGACCGGTCAGTGGTGTGCCTTCCCTGATTTCAGCGAGATAGACCAGTACACAGGCGTGAACAAAGCGAAGAACTTCGAGGTGTTCCGCGACATCCTGTCCGACCACGGCATGGGGGCGATGGACCGCAAATTCCTCATGGCCAGTGGTAAGCTTCAGGCTTTATGCTATAAATACGAGATTGAACGCACGCTTCGCACCCCCGACTACGCCGGTTTCCAGCTGCTGTCGCTCAACGACTACTCCGGCCAGGGCACGGCATTAGTGGGCGTGACGAACGTGTTCTTCAAGGACAAGGGCTATATGGACTGCGATGAGTTCAGCTCATTCTGCTCACCAATAGTACCGCTTGCCCGCATCCCGAAATTCACGTGGAAAAACACTGAGACCTTCCATGCCGACATCGAACTGAACCAGTTCTCCGACCATGAGTTGGCGAACACACCGCTCCGTTATATGCTGGAGCGCTATGTGCGTGAGCCGAAAATGGAAGGAGCGGCAGGTGGGGAGAAATCCACTTCCGCTGTGCTACAGACAGAATTCAAGGGCGAGTTGCCTGCCAAGACCTACCCAATCGGCAGCAGTCAGAAAGCAGGCGTGATCGACATCCCACTCTCCAAATTCAACGAGCCGACCCACCTCCGCCTGCGTGTTGAGGTTCCCGGCACATCGTCGTGCAACTCCTGGGATTTCTGGGTCTATCCTGAAAGCACCTCCCCTTCTGAAGAAGGAATCTACATCTGCGACAGCCTGAACAGCGAGGCTTTGGCCACACTGGAGGCAGGCGGCAAGGTGCTCATCACTGCCGGCAAGAACGTGAAGTTCGGCAGTGAGGTGGTTCAGCAGTTCACCCCAGTGTTCTGGAACACGTCGTGGTTCAAGATGCGTCCTCCTCACACCACCGGTTTGTATGTGGACAACAAACACAGCATCTTCACCGACTTCCCTACCGCATATCATTCCGACCTTCAATGGTGGGAGCTGGTGAACAAGGCTCCGGTGATGCAGTTCGATGAATTCCCTGCCGACTTCCAGCCATTGGTGCAGAGTATCGACACCTGGTTCCTCTCCCGCAAGATTGGCATGCTCTTTGAAGCCAATGTGCTGAATGGCAAGCTGGTGATGACCACGATGGACATCAGCAGTAACCTCGACAAGCGGATTGTGGCCCGCCAGATGCGTGCTTCCATCCTGAGCTATATGCAGTCGGACCGTTTCAACCCGGCATTCGCCATCCTTCCTGAGACCATCAGTGACCTCTTCACCAAGTCGGCACCAAAAATCGACATGTTCACGAAGGATTCGCCTGACGAGCTGAAACCGAAATTGAAATAGACTTTAGACTTTAGACTTTAGACGTTAGGCTTTAGACTTTAGACTTTAGACTTTAGACTTTAGATGGCCATGCGGATGGTGGGCAGGTCCCGTAGCAACGACGCAAGATGCGTCGTCCCCCTGTAGTGTCAGTAGAACGTCGTGAGGGCGTACGGCTTAATGGCAATGCACAATGGGCGGGTTCCATTACATGGGGCGGGATGCAGATGGCGATTAAGGCAATGGATGGGAATGGATGGGAATGGATGGGAATAGATGGGAATGGATGGGAATGATGGGATTGGATGGGAATAGATGGGAATGATGAGCCATGCGGATAAATTAACAGAATATACATA
>OMUD01000058.1 GCA_900314125.1 uncultured Prevotellaceae bacterium
TAAATTCTCATTATTGTACTTTCCATTTGTAGAACCAGCGCTCGCTGAATGTCAAGCCGAGGCTCAGCTTCAGGTAGTTCTCAACAAGGTTGCTCTTGCGCATCGTCGTGGTGTTCAGATAAGGGATGTCGCTGTGGACCCAATGAAAAGCCACATTGATCTTCGGACTGTTGTACCACAGGTTGCGGTTAGAGATTGGAATGGAGAAACCGGCACTTACACCATATTCAAACGGTTTGTCGGTTACAGTTCCTGTAAGATCGGCGCATGCGTATGAGCGGGAATAATAACCGCCAAGCTTATAGGTCAGACGGTTGAGGAACTTTTTGCTCATCGCATTTGGGGTGATGTCATAACCCAAAGCCACGCGCATGCGGTCGTAGAGCTGACCTTTTTTACTTACAAATAGACCCTCTGAACCTCCTTGGGAAGGAAATTTACATTCGCTCCATTTTTCTAATGTGAAGTCACCGCCCAAACGCCAGCGGTTGCCGTGACGGAAGGTGAAACCTGCGTCAAGGCTGTGAGGTAGCTCAAAAGCGTTGCGGATGGTGTCGGATGTCATACCTTGAACTGTGGTGCCACTCAGGGTCTGGGTGTTTCTGATGGCTCGGTTCTTTACTTCATGGCCTAAACTGTATGTGGCACCCAAAGTCAAATCATCGCTTTTCGACAGACGAAGGGTGTATTGAAGACCTGCATCCAATTTCCATGTGGAAATGTCTGCACTGTAGCCGCGAACATTCGAGTAGGCGGAGGTGTTGTTGTAGCTGATGGTGGAAGTGTGGGAATAGTCGCCGTAAAGATATGAGGCGTTGAAACCTATTGACAATGGACCGCCAAAAGCTCGCCAAGCGGCTCCGAAATACACTTGATGAAGACCACCGCTGCCAGAAAAGGTGTAGGAAGATGTGATGTCATCACTGCCTGACAGGTTTTCTGCTGATGAACTGAAATTGTAGTTGATGTTGGTGTAAGGGAGGATACCCAGCGACATTCCTATGTTTTTGAAGGCACGGAATTGAAAGGCAAAATAATCAATACTTGTGTTACGGGCATTCTTCTGAATGCCATCCATCTTGTAGTTGCCGTTCTGAAAGGTCATGCCAAAGTCTATCAAGGCTGTCAGTGAATCTACTGCGGAGTAAGATGCAGGGTTCATTACGTTGATCTCTTGACCACTGCGGAAACCTTGAGACACACCGCTCATTCCTTTGTTGAAACCTAATGAACGGTCACCTTGCATTCCAAAGCCATAACGGGAATAAGGTGAGTTGACGCCGTTCTGGGAATAGGCGGGAGTTGACATCAGGCCTATGGCCAGGCTTGTTGCGATGATTTGAAACTTTTTGTTCATTTTATTTCGTGTATGTGGTTTAATATGATGTTCAGTCCAATCAGGACTAAGTTTTTCTCTTTCTTCAGACGGCGATTCATGTGAAGGTCAAAATCAAGTGCGTCGCCACCGGTCAGATATACGTCAAGATTAGGGAAAGCCAGACTGTATTCTTTTATGAATCCTTCTATCTCGTGGCTCATGCCTTTCATCACACCATTCACTATCGCACTCTCTGTGCTGGTGCCTATCTCGGTAGGTCGATGCTGGGGCGACAAGAGAGGAAGGCGGCTTGTGTAGTCATGAAGACTGCGGAAGCGCATGGCTAAGCCGGGAGAAATGTTGCCACCTAAATATTCTCCGGCACAGTTCACGATGTCGTAGGTCAGGGCGGTTCCACTGTCAATGCAAAGCACCGAACGTTTGCAACCTGATAAGTAATATGCACCAATGGCACTGCTGATTCTGTCGGTTCCTAACGTCTCGGGAGTCTCATAGAGATTTCGGACGGGAAGGGGAGTGGTGCCCTGAAGCACTTGATAATCTGATATGCCTGACTCTTTAAGCAATTCTGGTATCCACTTGGGAATCGTGGAGGTTGTTGAAAGGAGGCAGCAGAGAATGTTCTTGCCGGAAATGAAATCATGAAATGATTCCATGTCCGACATGTTGCAACGAAGAGTGTCAACCGGACGTAATGACAATTTTGTGTCACTGTTTCGGCCGCTTGTCGTTGCCACGCCTACGGCGGGAAAAAGACCCGCTTTTATGCTGCTGTTGCCTATGTCGATTGTCAGTTGCATGACGATGGTGGGATTTGCTTTTGGAGGGGGTTAAAGATGGACGCTCACCACAACCTTCGGGAAGTGGCAACTCATCTATTTTCTTTTCTATCAGTTGCTCTATACGCCTCAGACTCTGAAGGTCTGAAGGTGTGATGAGCGTGATGGCACATCCCGTACGGTTGGCACGGGCTGTACGGCCTATGCGGTGAACATAGTCTTCTGGATCGTGTGGAGCATCATAATTCACTACTAATTGAATGTCGTCTATGTCAATGCCACGACTAACTATGTCTGTGGCTATCAGTATGTTGATGCGTTGGTTGCGGAACTCGTACATGATGGAGTCGCGCTCAGGCTGAGTTAAGTCGGAATGCATCGCACCTATGGTCTTGTTCTTCAACTTTAAAGTGCGTGCAAGCTCTTTAACCTTGTTTTTCTTCGACACGAACATAATCACACGGTCATAGTTCTCATCGCTGAGGATGTGACGGACCAACTTGTCTTTCATCCCTTCGTGACATACATAGATATGCTGGAGGATATTTTCTGCTGGCTTGGAAACGGCAATCTTTATCTCAACCGGGTTGTGAAGGATCCCGTTTGCCAATGTTTGGATGTTGGGAGGCATCGTGGCGGAAAACATGATGGTCTGACGATTCTTGGGAAGATAGCTTACTATCTTCATGATGTCATCGCTGAAACCCATGTCCAACATCCGGTCAGCCTCATCGAGGACAAAGAAACTGACATGGCTCAAGTCGATGTGGCCTGAATTTAAGTGGCTGATCAAGCGGCCAGGGGTGGCTACAATGATGTCGGCACCCATTGTCAGACCCTTCCGCTCCTGCTCAAACCGGATGCCGTCATTACCACCATATACAGCATAGCTTGAAACTGGCATGAAGTATGAGAAACCTTCTATCTGTTGGTCTATCTGCTGTGCCAGTTCACGGGTGGGCGACATAATCAGACAGTTGATGGAGTCGGCAGGATATTTTCCTGAATTCAAATGGTTCAGGATGGGAATCAGATAGGCGGCGGTTTTACCGGTGCCGGTCTGGGCTATGCCAATCAGGTCATGACCTTCAAGCAGCGGACCGATACTTTCTTGCTGTATCGGAGTGCACTCGCTGAAGTTCATCGAGTCTATCGCATCCAGGACTTCATCATCTAAAGGGAATTCGTCAAAATACATGTATTGAATCGATTGTTTTTTTTATTTTTTATTGGATATTATTACCACCTTCTTTTATCGTGGCGCTTTCTTGTAAAGGATGAACGCGATGAAGGCGAAGAGTATGTTCGGAATCCATGCGGCCAGAGCTGCATGCATGTTCAGATTCACGGCGAAGGTCTTCGAGAAGGTTTGGAACAGGATGTATAGCAAGCTCAGGAAGATGCCTATGCCGAGAGCGATGCCCATTCCGTTTTTGCGTTTTCGTGCGGATAGTGAAGCGCCCATCACTGTAAGTATGATGATGGCAAAAGACGAAGCGCCACGTTTCCAATATTCAAACTCAAATTCTTTGATGTTCGCAAAGCCGCGTTCCTTCTGACGTTTGATGTATTTACGCAGTTTGGGAGACGTGAGTGTCTCTTGCTGTCCTTTGGTAATCAGGAAGTCCTGGGGCTCCATTTTGATGATTGTGTCCAGACGGGTGCCGGAACTCAACACCTCTCGCATGCCTTCTATGTCCCTGATCTGATAGTTCGACAGGATCCAATGATAGGGCTCTTCTGCCAATGAATCGTAGCGGATTGTGGAAGATTGGAGGTGACTTACCAACTTTTTGTTCTTGAATTTATCTAAGAAAAATTCATATCCCGTTTTTGTGTTGTCTTCATAACGACCAATGTAGGCAATCACGCCTTTGTCAACCTCAAGCTGCACGTTGGTTGTGTAGGCGGGAGTCCGTCTCTTCTTGAAGGTATTCTCAAATTCCACTCGCTTGATGTTGCCGTCTGGAATCACATAGCAACCTAAGTAAAAGGTGACCATACAGATGATGATTGACGACAGGATGTAAGGACGCATCAGACGACGGAACGTCATGCCCGTTGACATCATGGCGATTATCTCAGAATTCTCTGCCAGTTTCGTCGTGAAATAAATCACTGACACAAACACAAACAACTGACTGAACAGGTTGCTGTAGTAGGGCACGAAATTCACATAGTAGTCAAAGATAATCTGATGAACCGTGGCGTTTCGCGACACAAATTTGTCGATGTTCTCATTCACGTCAAAAACAACAGCTATCGATATGATGATCACAATCACGAAGATGTAGGTGCTCAGGAATTTCCACATCAGATACCGGTCTATGCGGTTCAAGTGGAGTATGCGGCTGAACAATACATCTTTGAAGGTGTTCCAACGGCTTTTCAGAGATTTGCTGCGTGCCTTGATTCGGCGTTTCAGCTTATCTGACTTTTCTGATACAGGACTTTCGTCAGCGTCATCCTCTTGTGTTGACGAGGAGATAGCATCTTCCGGAGATTGGGAATCCGAATCAGCAAGGGAAACGTCAGGAATAACTGACGGCGTTTCTGTTGTGCCGGTCAGCAATATGTCTGCCTTGGAGGCATCAGCTGTCATTCCTGTTATGTTTTCTTTTTCTGACAAAGTTCTGTAAGTTTATCTTCTGATGAATGAGAATGATATCTAAATAGTTACAGACGGCGACCTAATTCTGCCACCATCTTTGATTTCCATAGGCTGAAATCTCCAGAAGAGATGTGCTCCCGGGCTTCACGCATCAGTTCCAGGTAAAACGCCAGATTGTGGATGGAGGCTATCTGGAGAGCAAGCAGCTCCTGGGCTTTGAAAAGATGGTGAAGATAGGCTTTGCTGTAAGTTGAATCTACGTATGAGGTGCCGTCAATGTCCAAGGGGCTGAAATCGTCTTCCCACTTTTTGTTTCGAAGATTCATTGTGCCATGGCGGGTGAAAAGCATCGCGTTACGGCCGTTGCGGGTCGGCATCACGCAGTCAAACATATCTACACCACGCTCAATTCCTTCAAGAAGGTTGATCGGAGTGCCTACACCCATCAGATAGCGGGGCTTATCTTTGGGAAGGATGGAATTCACCACTTCAATCATTTCATACATCACGTCGGTCGGCTCACCGACTGCCAAGCCACCGATCGCATTGCCTTCCATCTCCTGACGGGCAACATTCTCTGCCGCACGGACACGGAGGTCTTTGTATGTGCAACCCTGGACAATAGGGAACAAGCTCTGGTGATAGCCATATTTGGGCTCTGTCTCTTTGTAGCGGGTTATACATCGCGACAACCACGACTCTGTCAGGTCTAGCGACTGTTTAGAATAGGCGTAGTCGGAGGTGCCGGGAGGACATTCGTCAAAGGCCATCATGATGTCTGCGCCTATGGACCGTTCTATGTCAATCACACGCTCAGGGGTGAAAAAATGCTTCGAACCGTCTATGTGGGAGCGGAATTCTGCACCTTCCTGCGTCAACTTACGGATACCAGACAAGGAGAAGACCTGAAAACCACCGCTGTCGGTCAGCATCGGGCGGTCAAAACCATTAAATTTGTGAAGACCGCCGGCTGCCTCAAGAACTGAGGTGCCGGGACGCAGATAGAGATGGTAGGTGTTGCCCAAGATAATCTGGGCATGAATGTCGTCCTTCAACTCATGCAGATGGACGGCCTTCACGCTTCCCAAGGTGCCGACAGGCATGAATATGGGGGTCTCTATCGGACCATGGTCTGTTGTGATCAGGCCACGGCGGGCATTGCTTTTCGGATCGTTGGCTATGATGGAGAATGTCATGGTTGTTTGTTCGTTGGTTTCTGAATCTTGAAAGTGATGGCATTCTTCACTTTCTCATCTAAAAGTGCATAGCTGAGTACTTCCTCTATGGTGTCAACATAGTGGAATGTGAGACCCTTGACGTATTGTTCTGGTATGTCATGGATGTTCTTCTCATTCTCACGGCTCAGGATGATCTCTTTGATTCCGGCACGTTTGGCGGCTAAGATCTTCTCTTTAATGCCACCAACAGGAAGAACTTTGCCACGCAAGGTGATCTCACCGGTCATGGCGAGATTTTTCCGCACTTTGCGTTGAGTCAGGGCAGAGGCGATCGACGTGGCAATTGTAATGCCTGCTGATGGACCATCTTTCGGTACAGCACCTTCAGGAACGTGAATGTGGATGTTGTAGTTCTCAAACAAATCATTGTCTATCGAGAGCAATGAACTGTGGGCTTTCAAGTATTCCAAAGCCAGTACGGCTGACTCTTTCATCACGTCACCAAGGTTGCCAGTCAAAGTCAACTTGCTTCCTTTGCCACTGCTCAAGGAGGTTTCCACAAACAGAATCTCACCACCTACCGCTGTCCATGCCAAGCCCGTCACTACTCCGGCATAGTCGTTGTTCTGGTATTGGTCGCGGCTGTATGGCTCGGTGCCCAAATATTGTACGACTAACTCAGGAGTAATCTTGAATTCTTTGTCTTTGAGGTCGTTAAGGATGATCTCGTATGCTATCTTGCGGAGAATTTTATTGATCTTTTTCTCCAATTCACGAACACCGGATTCACGGGTGTAGCTCTCGATAATCTTTTCGATGGCTGATTTCGAGAAACTTATCTTGTGTCCTTCAAGACCTACTGCTTCCAGTTGCTTAGGGATGAGATGACGTTTGGCAATCTCTATTTTTTCTTCGGTCAAATATCCGCTGACCTCAATCAACTCCATGCGGTCGAGCAATGGGGCTGGGATGGAACTGATGTTGTTGGCGGTGGCAATGAACAACACATGGGAGATGTCATAGTCAATATCGACGTAATTGTCGTGGAATGCTGTGTTTTGCTCAGGGTCCAATACTTCCAGCAGGGCTGAAGATGGATCACCGTGAACATTCATCTGGCTGATTTTGTCAATCTCGTCGAGTATGAACACGGGATTCGAACTGCCTGCTGTCTTCAGACCTTTGATAATCCGACCAGGCATCGCACCGATATATGTGCGGCGGTGACCACGGATTTCCGACTCATCGTGAACGCCTCCTAAAGACACGCGCACATATTTTCGCTTCATTGATTTGGCTATGCTTTTGCCAAGTGAGGTTTTACCAACTCCTGGAGGACCATATAGGCAAAGAATCGGACTTTTCATGTCGCCGCGTAAACTCAATACGGCAAGATATTCAAGGATGCGTTCCTTCACTTTCTCCATGCCGTAATGGTCTTTGTTCAGTATCCGCTCGGAAGTGCTCAGCTTCAGGCTGTCCTTCGTGTATTCACCCCATGGCAAGTCAAGCAGGGTCTCCAAATACTCATATTGAACCGTGTAGTCTGGACTTTGGGGGTTCTGACGCTCCAGCTTACCCAGCTCTTTGTCAAATTGGGCACTCACTTCAGCGCTCCACTTTTTTTTGCTGGCACGAAGCGCCAACTCTTCTACGTCACGGCCGTCGGTATCGCCAAGCTCGTCCTTAATGTTCTCCATCTCTTTCTTCAGGAAGAACTCACGCTGCTGGCGGCTCAGGTCTTCATGGGTCTGCATCTGGATGTTGGCTTTCAACATCGCAAACTGATATTCGCGGTTGAGAAAACTCAACAGCTTCAAAGCACGTTTGTGAAGGTCGGTCTGCTCAAGCAGTTGGATGTGCTCGGAGTTGGGGAGGGGGAGGCTGCCGCACATGAAGTTCACAAAGAACACGCGGCTTTGAGTGTCGCTCAAAGTGAAGGATGAATCCAGCTTCATGCCTCCATCTCCTTTTTGCAGGAATTTGTCTGTCACATCCTTGCATGATTCAATCGTGGCGATAAATGCACGATCATCTTCTTCCGGAATTCTCTCGGGGTAGGAATCAACGTGCCCCATCATGTATTTTTCACCTTCATGAGCCTCGGAAAGCGTCACTCTAATGTATCCTTGGAGAAAGGCGGTATGGCTGCCGTCGGGAAGGCGGAGCACTTTAGCCACGCGGCCAAGCACACCGGTCTTGTATAAGTCGGATTCTGATGGATTTTCTATGTGTTCGTCTTTCTGACCAAACACGCCGATGAAGCTTTTCTGTTTGTAGGCGTCGTTGAGGAGGGTCAGAGCGGATTCACGACCGATATTCACGGGAAGGAGGGTGCCTGGGAAGAGAAGCATGTTGCGAAGAGGCAAGATGGGCAACTCGTGGTCCAGCTTGGAGATGTCCTCGTTGTTCAATTCCGGCTTGTCAAAGTTTGCTATCACTGATATGCTGCTCCCCTCAACTCTGCCCATAAATTCATCAAATATGTTGGAATCATTGAAATTCATGTCTGTTTCCTAGTGTTTTGGCTTTTTATTTTGTTCGACTTCTGAATGTGAGATGCACCGAGCGTGGCGCCCGTGCATATTGAGTTGCAAAGTTACAAAAAAATAGCTAATATACATTGTTGTAAAATGATAAAAAAAGTAAAAATCATATTATTACTCGCCTCTTGTCGGATGTTTGTGAAAAAATATTTAAATTTGCAGGAAGATTATTTGAATAATGAAGAGACTGTTCCATATCATATCAATAGCTGCCGTGCTGTTTGTTCTTTTCGCTTGCGGTGAGGATAGGTCGAATGAATATGAGGAGAAAACCTTGTGCGACCATTGGATGGCAGACATCATGAGTCAAAAGTATCTCTGGGGAGACCGCATTATGGTAGATGAGATTCCGTGGAAGAGATTTTTTGCTGCCCCAAAAACTTTTTTTGCAGACTTGACGAAGTTTTCTCCTATAGGTGACACTTGGTCGTGGTGTACCGTAGATACCATTGATGACGATGGGCATCAGCGTGGGTATTTCAACCATTTTGATTCTTATGGCATTGATTTTATCCTGATGGCTGACCCTACTAACGCCACTTCAAGACAATATGCAAGGGTGATGACGGTCATACCGGGGTCGCCTGCGGATAAATGCGGACTGGAGAGGGGGGATTTCATCAGCCATGTGGATGGAAACAGAATGGCTTCATCATATACGTCTTTGCTGGTCAACGGAAAAGCGAGGACTTTGGTGGTCGCTAAACTGGATGTTGATTACGAGGAGAATGAGTTTTTCTGGGCGCAGGTTGACACAATAAGGATGGAACGCTCTGAATATGTGGAAGATGTGCCGTACCCAGTGTGTAAGAACTTTAAAATTGGGGATACTGATGTGGCATATCTGATGTGCAATCGACTCTCCGAAGGTCCAGATGAGCTTGATGAGCAATCAACGGATTATGTCCTGCAATTGGAGAAGGCCGTGAAATCTTTGCAGCAATACCGTCCCAAAGTGCTGGTCGTGGATTTCAGACTGTGTAATTATGGGACATTGATGATGGCAAACAAGTTTGCTTCCAGTATTTTGGGAACAGCTTATGCGGGTGAGATCTTTGCAAAAACTATTTATTCCCAGACAAGGAGTTCTGAGAATCAGACTATCCTTTTCGACAATGAGGCACTTGAACATGCAATTGTTCCTGAAGATGTGTTTTTTATTATCAGTGAGCAAACTTCTGGAGCTCCGGAGTGGGTCATCAGGGCTGTGCAAAATGTAATGGGGGGAAGCAATGTTTTCACGGTTGGAGATACCTCTGACGGTCAAATCGTCTTGACTGAAGATATAAAATCACAGTTTGCTGTAACCCTGCATCCGGCGGTCGCTTATGTAGCGAATGCACTTGGAGAATATGGTTATGTTGATGGTATTGTGCCTGATGTGTTGAAGAATGAGGCTTCGTATGTGAAACTCTATCCGTATGGGGATGAGAATGAGGCCCTTCTGAAATTTGTTCTTGATGAGGTAGAGAATATGTATTAAACTGAAAATCAGTTTTGTAACGTTTTTTTTGTAAACATTCTAAATACTATGATATGATTGAAAGATTTCTTAAATATGTCTCCTTTGACACACAGTCTGCGGAAGATTCTGCAACTACTCCAAGCACGGAAAAGCAAATGAAGATTGCCAGCTATTTAAAGGAGGAGCTGAAACTTATCGGTATGGAGGAAGTGGAGATGGATGAACTTGGTTATGTTTATGCCACACTTCCTGCAAATTCTGAGAAGAAATTGCCTGTTGTGGGCTTTATCGCTCATTATGACACGTCGCCCGACTGTTCTGGAGCCGATGTGAAACCTCGGATTGTGGAAAATTATGACGGTAAGGATATTCTATTGTCTGAGGGTATTTATCTTTCACCTTCCAAGTTTCCTGAATTACTCGACCATATAGGTGAAGACATTATCGTAACCGACGGTCATACGCTCTTGGGGGCTGATGATAAGGCGGGCATAGCCGAGATTGTTTCTGCTTGTGAGTGTCTTATTCAACATCAGGAAATCAGACATGGAAAAATCAGGGTGGCGTTCAATCCGGATGAGGAAATCGGACTTGGAGCAAAACATTTCAATGTGGAAAAATTTGCTTGTGACTTTGCATACACAATGGACGGAAGTGAGGTCGGAGAAATTGAATATGAGAATTTTAATGCGGCTTCTGCCAAAATAACGATTTTGGGATGTAGCGTGCATCCAGGGTATGCCAAAGGGAAAATGCTGAATGCAGCTAAAGTGGCGGCTGAAATCACTGCGATGATTCCATGGAATGAGACACCTGAACATACTGAAGGCTACCAGGGATTCTATCATCTTACTGCTCTTTCTGGGAATTGCGAACAGGCATCTTTGTCATATATCATTAGAGATCATGACAGAGAGGTGTTTGAGCGCAGAAAAAAATTCATGGCTCATATTGTTCAGCAAGTCAATGAGAAATATGGAAACGTAGCTTCAGTCGAACTGAAAGACCAATATTACAATATGAAAGAAAAGGTCGATCCTGAAATCGTGGATATCGCTGTGAAGGCAATCCAAGAGGCGGGAATGACTCCTGTCGTCAGAGCCATTCGGGGCGGGACTGATGGAGCGCAGCTGTCTTTTATGGGACTTCCTTGCCCTAATATCTTTGCGGGAGGCATCAATTTCCATGGACCTTATGAGTTCTGCCCAGTGCAGAGCATGGAGAAGGCGATGAATACCATCGTCAATATTTGTAAAATCGTTGAGCAAAAAGGTTGAGTTGTTTGAAAGGATGGAGGCAAGACTTGACAAGTGGCTTTGGGCTGCCCGAATTTTCAAAACCCGTTCGATTGCTGCTGATGCATGTAAAAACGGACGGGTGATGATTGGAGGCGTGAAGATGAAACCATCACGAATTGTGAAGGAGGGTGATGTCATTCAGGTGAGAAAACCACCTGTGACTTACGAGTTTAAAATTCTCCAGGCCATACAAAACAGGGTGGGGGCGAAAATGGTGCCTCAAGTTATGGAGAATGTAACGCCTAAAGAGCAGATGGAAATTCTGGAGATGAACAAGATTGGTGGATTTATGAGAAGGGCGAAGGGAACAGGAAGGCCAACAAAAAAAGAACGCCGGGAAATTGATGAGTTCAATGTTCCGGAGTTCTTTGCGGATTTTGATATGGAGCAGGACGATGACGATATGGACGATTGGTTTGATTTTGAGGAATAAACCAACTTGGCCGATTGAAGGAATACAAAGTCTCAATGCCTGAGAATGTACCTATAAATTATCAAAAGGCTGGTTTTTGAATACCCCTTATTTGTTGTATTGGTTCATTGCCATCGTCACGCCACTCAGGCAAAATACTTTCACTGCGTCGGAGGCCTTTTCTATTTGGGGAGATAAAGTGGTGAGGTCTTCATCAGAGAATTTGCCTAACACATAATCTACCTGACCACCACGGGGAAAGTCATTGCCCACACCTATGCGCATACGCACAAATTGCTGGCTGCCAAGTACTGAACCAATGTGTTTCAAGCCGTTGTGACCACCGTCACTTCCTTGAGGGCGAATTCTGATTTTACCAAGAGGAAGGGAAAGGTCGTCACAAATCACCAAAAGGCGGTCGGAAGGAATATTTTCTTTTTGAAGCCAATAACGCACTGCATTGCCGCTCAGGTTCATGTAAGTTGAAGGTTTCAGCACCACCAACTCGGCGTTTTTCACTCGGCATTTGCCTACAAAACCATACCGTTTGTCTTCAAAAGTGAAAGAGTGGAGTTCGGAAAGTTTGTCGGCCACCATAAAGCCGATGTTGTGGCGGGTGCCTTCATAGTCTGGACCAATGTTGCCTAGACCGACTATCAGATATTTCATATACGCTTCGTCTGTTGAAACCTCTGAGGGCTTCCGTTTGAATAAATCAAGCAGGAATCTAAACATTCTTTTGAAATTAAAGAATCCGAATCATGGATTGTACATGACTCGGATTTATTATTTGAGATTGAGACATGAAAAAATTCATGCTCTTTTGACGAGGCTGTGATTATTCAGCAGACTCTTCTGTGGTTGTCTCGGCGGCTGAACGTGCTGCACGGGTCATGCGCACTGCACATACCACAACTTCCTTAGAAGTAATGATCTCAAGACCTTCAAAGCTTAATGCGCTTACCTTCATAGACTTGCCAAGACCAAGAGAAGTCACGTCAATCTCAAGTGTGTCTGGGAGTGAAGTGTATGGAGCTTTCACTTTCAGTTTGCGCTGGTTCAACACAAGCTTACCACCGGCTTTCACACCTTCTGCCAAACCATTCAGCTTAACCGGAATCTCAATAACGATAGGTGCATCGGTAATCTGGTAGAAGTCAACGTGGATTGGGCGGTCTGATACAGGGTCGCACTGAAGCTCTTTCAGAATCACTTTCTTCAAGTTGCCCTCAATGTTCAGGTTCACGATATATACGTTTGGAGTGTAGAGCAACTTTGCGAGCTCTTTCTCTGTCACTGTGATGGATTGAGATACAGGGAGATTGTCTGAACCGCGCTCCACACCATATACAACGCTTGGTACTAAACCCTGACGACGAAGGTCACGGCTGGATTTTTTGCCAAGTTCTGTACGCACTTTGGCATTGATCGTAATTTCTTTCATTTGTGTTACTATAAATTAAGTTATTATTGCTTAATTCGCCATCACACCGGTTGGCTTGATGCCGATTTTTGAAAAATTCGTGCAAATTTACTACTTTTTTCCCACTTGACCAATTTTTTCTTGCATTTTTGTTTTCTTTTCTGAAAAATGAGGGGGCTGTGTGGCAAATGAGAAGCATGCAGGTGATTTCTATTGCTGCTTTTTAAACTTAATAGGATAGCTGATGACCAACTCCGTGAATTCCGCTTTGGCAAGATGTGCCGTCACCTCTATGCCCAAGGTCAGGTTGTGGAGTGATGGAAAACTGTAATGAAGGCCGGTGCGGTTGAAGAAAAATAGATCATGACGCTTCGCAAAGTCACCCATTTTGTGATATAGATATACTCCCGCACCTAATGAAAATGAAACATTCTTATAGAAAAACTGGTGTTTCACGTCTATTGCAGCCGACCACGGGCTGTGGGGGCAGTCTTTGCCCTTCAAAGCATCTAACTCTGCGATGTGGTCTGAATAGCTGCTGTATTGGATGTCGATTCCGCCACCGATGGAGCCGGTCCTGCCATAACGGTACATCATGTCGGCCTGGAAGGAATAGCACATGTATGTTGGGAAATGTTCTTTGCGGTACTCCGGGGAGTCTGTCGATATTTTGTATTGATAGTAATCCCAGTCCTCTATGCACGTGCGGATGCCAGTGCCGGCTTTCAGATTCAGATACCAATATGGTTCGAAGGCGTTGGGGGTGAAGTTCCGGGATGTGGAAACTAAGGTTTCGTAATATGGGTAATAAATGATGCCTAAGGTGGGGCCTGCGATATTGACACTTCGGTTTGGTTGACGGGTCGAGCCATTGCTGATGTGCCAATAGTCAAGTCCGGCTTTCAAACCCCACGAAGGAGCAATGCGGTAGGTCGCGTTAAGGCTCCCACCAGCATAAAACAGGATGTGGGAACCTATCATGTCGTTGTCCACATTGTGTTCTTTGTCATATTTCTTGAAACTGTAGGCAAAGCCCAAATTTCCGGTTAAGGCCAGCTCCCATCGATTGGTGCGGAGGATTGGGTACGAAAAGGAACCAAATAAAGCAAGCGAGTTTCCCAAATGCGACTCGTAAGAAGCGGGTGTGATGTTGCCGCTTGGATAGTCTGTGGTGCGGTACATGGTGGCGCCGTCGTTTTTACTGAAACGGCTTTCCAAACTGATTGTGGGGTAATGATAATCGTGGGCGTAGCTGTCGCTGTCGTTGGGAAGAGTTGCGTGATTTAATTTGAAACCGATGGAATAGTCGCTTTTGTTACGCATGTATGACTTCTGGTATTTATCTAACACAAGTACTCTTCCTGCTTGAAAATCAACTTCGTATCCCCATCGTTTTGGCATTTGGCCGGATAAGGACTCTTGAGCCTTGCAAAAACCTGAGAATAAAAGTGTGACGATGAAGATTGCAGATCTACTACGGCCGATTTTCAGCATTGGGAATAAGCTTTGTTTTTGACTTGATTGCGAAGTTAGTCATTTTTTTCCTTATTATCATGAAACCTTTGGGATTTTCATCTAAATTATTGCTGATATAAAATAAAATAACTATCTTTGCAAGGTATTTACAAAAAAAGTGTTTTTTGAATTATGATTAACCGTACACTCATTCGCCTGAAAATCGTTCAGCTGATTTATTCTTTCTACCAAAATGGGGGAAAGGATATAAAGACGGCAGAGAAAGAACTGATGTTCAGTCTTTCCAAAGCGTATGACCTTTACAACTATCTCCTGCTGCTTTTGGTGGAATTGACAAAATACGAGAGTGAACAGATTGAACAACAGGAAGAACTGAATAAGATAGCGCATAAGGAGGAGGCGGTCAGCCATAGATTTGTGAATAACCGTTTCGTCAAGCAGCTTGCCGACAACAAACAACTGCTTGAATATGTGGACAGTCAAAAAAGAACTTGGCTCAACGATGCGGATTATTTGAAAAAACTGCTGGCTGACATCAAAGCTTCAGACACCTATGCCGACTATATGGTCAATGAAGTTGACGACTATTCCACCGATAGGGAGTTCTGGAGAAAGATCTACAAGTCGATTATCATGAAAGACGATAGATTGTCTGAGGTTTTGGAAGACAAGAGTCTCTATTGGAATGACGACAGGGAAATCGTTGATACTTTTGTTCTCAAGACCATTAAGCGGTTTGAGGAGGAAAACAAGGAGAATCAAGAACTTTTGCCTGAATATAAAGACGAGGAAGATAGGGAATTTGCTGTCAAGTTGTTTAGGACAACGATTCTCAACGATGAGGATCACAGGCGCCTTATTGCCCAATGTGTGAAAAACTGGGAGTTCGACAGGCTGGCGTTTATGGATGTGGTGATTATGCAGATCGCCATCGCTGAGATTTTGGGCTTTGTGCAGATACCTACAGTCGTCAGCATCAATGAATATGTGGATATTGCTAAATATTACAGCACTCCGAAAAGTGCGGCTTATGTCAACGGTATTCTGGACGCTGTCGTGAAACGACTGAAACGGGAAAAGCTGATTATTAAGGACTGAACATTTCGAATATAAATTATTAAATAAAATAAATCAATATGAATTTTACTTTTTTGCAGGCCGACCAGGCCGCTCAGGGACAAGGTAGCATGATGCCTATGCTCATTATGCTCGTGGCTATGTTTGTCATTATGTATTTTTTCATGATCAGGCCACAGAAAAAAAGACAAAAAGAGCTTCAGCAGTGGAGGAACAGCTTGCAGGTGGGTACCGAAGTGGTGCTGGCTGGGGGAATAAGAGGAAAAATTAAAGACCTCAACCCAGAGAAATCATATATGATTGTGGAAATCGCTAAAGGTGTCAACATCGAAGTCGACAGGAACTCTGTCTATGCTGACATGGAGCAGCAAATGCAGAAGTAAGTAAATAAATCTAAAGCAAAACGTGGCGGCGGATCAGAATAAAAAGTCGAAAAATTCACGGTTCTTCAAAATGAACCGTGAATTATTCGTGTTTTTGGTTTTTTTGCTTTTCTCCATTGCGTTCTGGCTTATTCAGACTTTCAAGGACACAACTTCCGTGTCGGTTGATTACCAACTCAAAATCAATGGAATACCCAACTCGGTCATCGTCACGTCTAAAATACCCTCTGATGTGAAGGTGAGATTGCATGGAAAAGGCTTTGAGTTGCTTAGGCTCATGCTTTCTTCTAAGGAAAAGGTGGTGGAGATTGATTATGCAAGTCTGAAGAATTCTTCTAAAGCGCTTGTTGTGGATGGGGAAGTCTGGAAAAGAGCATTCGACAAGGTGCTCCCTGCGGGTATTTCCATCAATGAGAGGAGCTTGCAGACCATTGAGATTTTCTATTCCAACGGCGACCACAAGAATGTGCCGGTGGCATTTAAAGGAAAGGTGACCACTGAGAAGGATTATATGGTGGGGGATATCATCATTCAGCCAGAATTCGTGGATGTTTATGCTCCTAAGGAGTCTTTCGACACAATCACCGTTATCAACACCTCTAAGCCACAACTGCAAAACCTCAAGGATACAACGACGATTACCCTCGACTTGGAACCGCCTGTTGGCGTGAAGTGCGTGCCCGATCAGGTGAAGGCAGTCGTGTGTGTGGATCTTCAGACGACAAAGCGTATAACTGTCCCCATCTATACGATTAACAGTCCACAAAATATCGTGCTCAAACCATTTCCAATGACGGCAACCGTATCCTATCAGGTCAATGCGTCTAAGTATAATGAGATTCATGACGAGGAGTTCAATGCCGTCATCGATTATGCTTCAATCAAAGAGAACGACTCAAGGTGCAAGGTCAATCTGACTGCCGTGCCGGAAGGGGTGACGAATGTGAAGTTTTCACCTCAGTATGTTGAATATGTGATTGAGCAGTCTAATGATAATGGCGAATGAGGACTTATAACTGGTGACTGAGGTGCTTTTCGTTATGTTGATAATGATTTTCTAAAATCATCTGAATCATGGTGTCTGTGAAGATTGGACTGACTGGTGGTATCGGCAGCGGCAAGTCCTTTGTGGCAAACCTCTTGAAACAGAGGGGCATTAAAGTGTTTGACTGTGATTCCATGGCCAAAAAGCTAATGACGGAGGATGCGGAGCTGGTGCGAAAAATCAGGGAAATTGTTGGTGATGAGGCGTATTCCTTTGGCACGGACGGTTCTCTCAGGCTGAACAAAGCGCTTTTGGCTGCATTCCTTTTCAAGAATGAAGAGAATGCAGAAATTATCAATAATGTGGTTCATCCATCGCTTGCCAGGGTTTTTGAGAGCTGGTGTGAAAAAAATGATGATAAGGTCGTGGTGATGGAAGCGGCCATTCTTTTTGAGTCCGGATTCGATAAGTTGGTGGATTTCACCGTCATGGTTTTTGCCAACAAGGATATTCGGATTAAGAGGGCAATGAAAAGGGATGGTGCTTCGAGAAAGCAAATCGTTGGGCGGATGAAACGACAAGCCAATCAGGCTGAGTTGAGAAAAAAAGCCGACTTTGTCATTTTGAATAATGGTAATGAGAATTTACTGTCTCAAATAGATTTAATATTTAATAACTTTATCAAATAACACTCTTTCTCCTGCTCTTATGAGTTTAACCAATTCGGATTGGAATTGAGAGGAGGAGAGGCGACTAAACAAGACTATTATGTTAAACAAAATCTTAGCTATTGCAGGAAAACCTGGATTATTCCAGTTTGTATCAAGAGGTAACAAAATGATTATCGTTGAGTCTATTGATGAGGCGAAGAAAAGAACGCCGGCACATGCCACCGATAAGATTGTTGCACTTTCCGACATCTCTATTTACACGGATGATGGAAAGGAAGTGCCTCTTGCTGAGGTTTTCGAAAATACAAAGAAATTATATCAGGGAAAAGAAGTTGATATCCACCATAAGAAGGCTTCTCAAAATGAAATAGTTGAATTCTTCTCAAAAGTGCTGCCTCAGTACGATGCCGACCGCGTTCATGTGAGTGATATGAGGAAAGTGCTCCAATGGTACAATCTTTTGACTAAATTTGGTCTCAATGATTTTTCATTGGAGGAGGAGAAGGTCAATGAGGATGACAAAAAAGAGGTGAAGAAAGAGGAAACAAAGAAAGAAGGAGCGAAGAAAGAGAAAACAAAGAAAGA
>OMUD01000093.1 GCA_900314125.1 uncultured Prevotellaceae bacterium
CAGGTTCAAAGTAATAAAGCCGTACGCCCCTTTACGTTCTACGTACGTTAAGTGGAGACGACGCATCTTGCGTCGTTACAGCGGGACCTACTCCAAGTGCAGTGCCATCCGTTATAGTGACTTACTTTATGTATGTCGAAACCGCGGGACCTGCCCAGGTTCAAAGTAATAAAGCCGTACGCCCCTTTACGTTCTACGTACGTTAAGTGGAGACGACGCATCCTGAGTCGTTACAGCGGGACTTACTCCAAGTGCAGTGCCATCCGCTTATAGTGACTTACTTTATCTATGTCCGAATATCTTAATTTGGAACACATAACAGAACATCCTACTTATATGATAAAAAAATTGTGGTGATTTTGTGGTTTCGTCTTTTTTCTGTATTTTTGACAACAGACATCCTGATGATGAAGAAGTGATTGTAACAACTGATTAAGCCATGATTTATCTGGACGACGACATTGAAGGATTTGACCTGCATGCTGCACTGCCGATGCTCTCAGAGCAACGTCGTGAACAACTGCATAAATTCAAGCACGAGTTGGAAAAAAAGACGTGTGCCATGGCATACATGCTGTTGAGAGGGGGATTGAGGCAGGAGTATGGAATATTGAAACCGCCTCAGTTCTGCTATAATGAGCATGGAAAACCGCATATTCAAGGGCGCCCCGACATCCACTTCAACCTGAGCCATTGCAATGTGGGGGTGATTTGTGCGTTGAGCCATTGTCCTGTGGACATTGACATTGAGAGTATAAACGAATATGATGACAGCTTGGCCAACTACTCAATGAACGCCCAAGAACTCCAATTGATTAACGCGGCTGAGCATCCCAACGTCGCTTTCACCTGTCTTTGGACGATGAAGGAGGCTGTGCTGAAATGGAAAGGATGTGGTATTAACGACAACATTAAGGATGTGTTGAAAGGTGTGACAGGCATAGAAACCGTTGTGAACGAAAATAAAGGATATGTTTATTCCCTCTATATGGGAAAAACTTCAGAAGGAGTATGAATTGAGGATTGAAATTTGACAATTATTTTAGTTTCAATCCCCAACTTTTCCCAGTCTTAGATTTTAGCACTCCAAAAGGCTGTTTCTTGTAGATTTTAAGACAAAAGAAAAAGTCCCAACTTAGTTGGGACTTTCTTCAGGCTTAATTTATTTTTCAGCGGAGAGAGAGGATTGTGAACTCACCTCCTAAATCGTTGATATACAGTCTATATCTTCTCCATTTATGTGTCAGTGTAACACTTTTGTCACTCTGGACCCATTCGGGTTTTCTGAATTAACTGATAATCAACACTTTAAGTTTTCAAGCGAAAGGAGAGGATTATGAACCTCTATGCAAATCGTTCTTATTTTCAAATTGTTAGACATCAGTCAATGTCTTCGTGTAACACAAAATGTAACACATTTCCGTCAGTCGTTTTGACCACGACTTGACTACCGCAGTAGTCTTCTTACGTGGGTACAAAATTAGATAAAAAAGAACAGACTACCAAAGGAAGCCTCGAAAAAATATCAGCCGAGGGCCTGAAATCCTGCATTTTTAACACTTTGAGGTTCTTTTCACAGATGTTTTTAAGAAATTTAATGCCCGTGTTGTGTGTTACATATGTTACACTCGACTATGGCATTGATAATTTCAACATCTGTATGGCAGAATCAACAAAAATTCACCAAAAACCTGCGGAAACTCAAAAATAATTCAAGTTTCCGCTGTTTTATGGTTATTATTTGCTACCTTTGCACCAAAACTACAAGATTATGCTAATAGGAAGAGAAAACGAAAGAAGAATATTGAGGGATGCTCTTGCAGACGAGTATTCCCAGTTTATCGCTGTATATGGCCGTCGCCGTGTAGGAAAGACGTTCCTCATAAGGGAATCATACGAGTACAACTTCACCTTTCAGTATACCGGGGCTGCGAAGATACCGACCAAGAAACAACTGGCTCGCTTCCGGATGGCACTGAAGGAGCACGGACTGAAGGACATGCCCAACGTGTTCACGAACTGGATGACGGCTTTTGCCGAGCTGAAGCGTTTCATCATTGAGCAGCCCGAAGGCAAGAAGGTGATATTTCTCGACGAACTGCCTTGGATGGATGCGCCCCGTTCGGGATTTCTTTCTGAACTGGAATCCTTCTGGAACGGATGGGCTTCTGCCCGTAAGGACATCGTGTTTGTGGTATGTGGCAGCGCAACCTCATGGATGGTGAAGAAAATCATCAAGAACAAAGGAGGTCTGCACAACCGCCTGACCCATCGCATTGCCCTGAAGCCGTTCTCGCTCAAACTGTGCGAGGAGCTGGTGAAGTCAAGGGGTATAGAGATGACGAGAAAGCAGATACTGAACGGCTATATGATATTCGGCGGCGTACCATACTACTGGAGCCTCCTGAAGAAAGGCGCAAGCCTCTCACAGGAGATCGACAGACTGATATTCTCCGAGGACGGCGACATGTACGGTGAGTTTGAAATGCTGTATGCCTCACTGTTCAAAAAGCCAGAACCGTATATCAAGGTCATCAGTCTGCTGGCTGGGAAGAAGGAAGGTATGACCAGACTTGAACTTATCGGCACAGGCATGGTCGAGGACAATGGAACGCTGACCGATATACTCAACGACCTCGAATGGTGCGGCTTCATCCGTGGCTATTCCATGATAGGCAAACAGGTGAAGGGCGAGATTTTCCAGCTCACCGACCATTACACCTTATTTTATTATGAGTTCATCAAGGGCAAGCACCATGGGAAGAACTTCTGGCAGCTGATGGAAGGCAAGCCACAGTACAACAACTGGTGCGGACGTGCCTTCGAGCGTGTCTGCCTCTGGCACACTGACCAAATCAAGCAGAAGCTGGGTATCAGCGGCGTGCTGACCAACGAATATGCGTGGCGGTATGTCGTACCCAAGTCCAAGAAATCGGCAGGGAATGCTCCCGTAAAGGATGAAGGCATACAGATAGACCTGCTGATAGACCGCAATGATGACATCATCGACCTCTGCGAGATGAAATACAGCAGCGGCAAGTATGCCATATCCGAAGCTTACATGGAGAAACTCGACAGGAGAAAAGACGTGTTCAGGGAAGTCACGAAGACCAGGAAAGCGTTGCACACGGTGTTCGTGACCACCGAGGGGCTTGTCCAAAACGCATTCGCAGGAGAGGTACAGAACGAAGTCTGTCTTGAAGACTTGTTCTGCTAAAAGCACTCTATCAGCATTCAGTCACATCCTTACACCCAAAACCCTTCAAAAAGAAAGCGTATGTAGTTAATTGACGGTATTGACAAGAACTATCAGATAACAGGAAAAGACTTCTATAGTATGTATGCTATGGGGGTCTTTTCTCTTTTGTATAACCACTCTCCCTAATCTGATTTTTGGCAAAAAGACACGAAAGTTGATAATACCGACAAGTGTCGATTTTGTGTGAACAATCTAAAAGTCAAACAACTGTAAATTTGCAAAACAAATGAAAATCAGATTTGGATTTCTCATCAAGAAGTACCGTGAAGCCCACAATTATGACCAGGCTTCACTCGGCAGACTCGCGGGACTCTCGCGAGGCAAGGTCATATATATCGAAAACGACAAGTCAACCCAGAAGGAGGACCAACTGGAGAAATTGGCAACAGGGTTGGACGTTACCCTCTGGTGTTATGCA
Organism: uncultured Prevotellaceae bacterium; assembly: GCA_900314125.1. Taxonomy (GTDB): domain Bacteria; phylum Bacteroidota; class Bacteroidia; order Bacteroidales; family Bacteroidaceae; genus UBA3839. The sequence continues at coordinate 3,678 of OMUD01000093.1, forward strand.
AAGGGAGTTGAACCCTGCATTACACATGAGTTCATCGTCGTGCCGCTCTGTCTGCTTCACTCCATCACCACTGATATAATAGGGCAGATCCTTGTCACGGAGGACAATTTCAAGTTCCTCATGCCCCAATCGGAGATAGGTGGACGCACTCTTGTCGCCATCCACAGAATCGGTGATGTTCAAGTCGAATTGCGGAAGGGCATTATACCTTTCTGCAACTTCCTTGACGGTGTAATAGGATGCTACATTCGGTTTCATGATACAGCACTTCAACAGCATGGGAAGCGCATACTCACTGCATTTACTGATAAAGTCCAATGTCTTGTCGTGCGAGCCGACAACACGGGTTATGGAGTCATGAACTTCCGGCACGTCGCTATATAGCGATATGCCCAGCGTCCTTGGATAATAGTTGGCCAACCGCTCTACCTGATTGACCACACTGATGCCATTCGTGAAGATGTCAACCGCTATTTCCTTATGATAGAGATAGTCTATAATATCCCATGAAATGGACTTGGAAAAAGGGTCGCCACCTGAAAGGCACACTTTTACAAGACCGAGGTCAGCCAGCTCGTCGATGACACGCTTGTATTCATCAGCATTCAACTCCAGTCTATGGCCACGGGCATTGACATCCGTGTTGTTCCTCGTGGCACCGGCATTGTAGCAATGCAGGCACATTTCGCTGCAACGGTAGGTCAATTCGAACATGACGCTGGTGATGCCGCCGACCTTTTCCATATACATTCTCTCTGCACTCGCTGTCCCGACCACAGTCATTTCGTGCATAGCGTCGATATTGTCAACCACCTGCTGCCGTCTTGTCTCTTTGAAATTACGGCGATAAGTGGCTATCTCATCGGCATTGAGAATGCTCTGCGTCAAAAGTCCATACGACTCCAGCTGTTCCACAAAAGGAACGAGGCTCTGTACCGTGACATCAGACTGTTTCGAAAGCCATTCAACGGTGAAGGGAACATTACGCTCAACGGACAGGACACACCCGATGACTTCTGCCGTAATATCCTCATAGTAGAAGGACATCCCCTCTATTAGGTTGTATAAGATGGCGGCGTTATGCGCCTTGTCGTATTTCCCACAAGTCCATTCTGGACGATAAAAAGTACTGTCTGTCATATTGCTACAGTTGTAAATGGATATTGTTGTCAAAGTTGACGCTTACTTCCATGTTGAAATCTTCAACATAGATAAGGTCATACAAGCTAAAGCCAAGATGGTCATACAGATTATGGAAGGGATAGACAAGGTGCATACCCTCAGACCACTTCCTGTCAAGCCCTTCATTCCAATTCTCTGTATCTGTGTCTAAACCGAGCCAATGTGATGCGTCTTTGTAAGCGTCGAAGTCACTTTTCTGGAAGGTAATGCGCAGTCCCCAGGTACAGCCATCGGAATACAAGGGGTAATAGCCACCTTGTGTCAAGGCTTCCCAGACAGACTTGGCTCTTTCTGTCTGGACAGGATGCTTTTCGGGGTAGTTGAATCCCAGAAACAGTTTCCCGTTGATTTCGTACTCATACGAACTGCCATATCGGTCGGCATATTCGTCTGCAAGTGCCTTTACCTTGTCGTAAAGCGTGGTAGCAGCAGACTGAAGTCGGTTGTTGAACGAAACCAGCAAGGTTTGCATTTCCTCGTCATACTCGTTTAGCTCACGCAACAACGAATGGCGTATGTTCAACAAGTATTGGATGACATTCTCCTGCTCATCCCTGCCACAATACCGTTCATGCAAGAGTGCGATTTCCTTTTCTACCAGCGCGACCCGTGGCTCTTCGAATATCTTCACTACATCCATAAATGCTATTTGTTTGAGGGGATGAGATAGTCGAGTACACTCTGCCAGTCGGGGAATCTCTCTGAGCCAAACTCTATCCATTCTCCCGAAAACTCACTGGTCCCGTTCTTGCCACGGTCGTTGATGAGGTAGTCACCCTGACACAGGTCTTTCCTGTGCGTGATAACCATCCGCTTATGGAATATATCGTCAAGATATTCTGTCACCCATTTCACCTTGTCAGACCATGCTGACGGATTGTTCCATGGTGCGGTGGAGAGGATGAAAAGGTCGTAGTGCTCGTTCAACTGATGCACGGCATCTATGGCACCGGCAAGCGGTTTCATCTTACAAAACAACCCAGGTATTTCATCCAGACGGCCAACGTATTGCTGCAATGTCTGTTCACTTTGTTGGTCAAGTCCTGACTCGAAATCAACCAGCACATTGTCCATATCTACAAATACTATCTTCTTCATACTTCTTTTGTCAATTGGGTTTCAAAATTATCTACAACGTCCTTCAGTTCCTGAGGCAAATGTGCAAGGGCTTCTTCTCTGATTGTTTCGGGTATGTCATAGAATGCACCAGCGACAGCACCTGCCACGGCTGCGGCTGTATCGGTGTCTTTGTTGGTGAGCATGGCCTTCACGATGCATTCTTCATAGCTATTGCTGTCAAAGAAACAGACAAGGGCAGGTGGCACCGTTTCTTGGCACGTCACATGGAAGGCATATCCCTTTTTGAGCAAGTCCTCATAGGACAGGCTCAAATCGTAGTCGAACAGCTGAAGAAGCTCTGCCTTGATTTCTTCTTTCGTCTTTCCCTGACGGGCCAGAACTACAGCAACTGCTATAGCCTGTGCGCCCTTAATACCTTCTGGATGGTTGTGGGTGGGCAATGCACTCTCTTCTGCCAACCGCATGGCTTCTTCCACATCATTGGCCAAGCAGCCCACGGCACTCACTCGCATGGCAGAGCCATTGCCGAAACTGTTGTAGGGTTGGGGATTGCGCTTTCGGCTCCACCGAAGGAACATGCCGCCATAGCCCACCCAATAATAGGTTCTCGCATAGCGCACAAGATAGTCCTGAAGCGGTGTCCCGGGATTTGAGAGCCATTCTGCGATGGCTACGCTCAAAACAGTGTCATCGGTGTAACGGCTGTGCATTCCAAACGGCTTGAAACGTGCCACATCTGTAAGTCCGTTAAACTCGTAGGGAGAGCCGATGATGTCACCGGCTATTGCTCCGATTAGTGCGTCAATTCTTGTTTTCATATTTCTTGTTCTCTAATTGTTTTACAAATATACAGTGATACTGTGCAGCCTATCTTCATAGGTGCTGCAAATCTTCATTCAACAGGCTTTTCAGATAACCCATTATCTGCTGCACGGCATTCCTTGAAATGGCGAGTGCCCTGTCATACGTTTCTCCTGTTATCAGGTTGCCATCATCCTTCAGTTCATCGACGGTTATGTCAAGGTCGCTGAGACTGACATTGCTTACATCAATGTCCAATTCGTATGTATCGTAGCTGAAACTCCTCACGACAACATTGTCAGACAGGATGTTGATGACCTTCAGGTAAGTTCCCCTCCAATAGACGTAATCGCCTATGCGGAGTTCACTTTGCAAAGGATGTACGACTTCATTACCGATACGCAGCAATGCCTCGCCGACCGCATGAAATTCGCCCATTACACGTCTATGCACTCCTGTTCCTATTTCCACATAAGATGCGTCATAACGGGTAGGAAATCCATCTCCGTCAGATATGCCTTCTTCCGAAACATGAAATACACATGCTCCGTCACCTTTACTATCTCCACCCAGATGTTCGACAATCTGATAGCCATTGTCACATTGTCCTAAATAATACACGATTCCTTCCTGCTCTTTGCTGTCCATGTCCGTACTGCCTGTCATTACCGTGAATATTGCAAGATGGTGTTGTACACCCTGTTCATACATCCAAACCAGCGCATCCATTGGCGGCTGTTGGGATTGAGTTTGTTGGTATTCGTCATATAGACATGCTTGTTCACTTCTATCATCAGGGACTTATATGCAAAGCCCGTAGATGGCGAGATGGAATTGGAATAAGGATGATTGACCGACACCCAATAGTGTATTTTCTCAAACTGTGTCTTCACGAGATTCACCACCTGCTCGTCGTAAGACTCGTCATTGTTGAAGCCTATGCAAATGTCGCAGTCATCAGATGTGCCGGGGAATGAATGGCAGTCAATCAGCAGACTGTCAGGTGTGAGATGGCGTTTCAGCGTTGCAAGATGCTGTTGGCGCAGGGCAAGCAGGTGTTCCCTTTCCTTGGCAGACAATATCCCACGGCTGTAGCCGCCGAAGATTCTGTAGATGATGCCTTGTCCCACAGACTCCATGGGGTCGTTGTCAAGGCGTTCCACGTCGCAGACGAATCTGGAATATGGGAATACCACGCTCACCACCTGCTCATTGGTGGTGGCAAACAGGACGTCTGTGTACCAGTCGGTCCACTTGTTCACGCACTCATTGATGAAATGTGGATTGCGGGGCCACTTTCCATATTCGTCAAAAATACCGTTTACGCTCGAATGGGGGATGTTCAATACTATCTTTTCCATGATTATACCCAATTACGGTTCTTGATTTCGTTGTTCATACGCGTTATATAGAGGCTGTCATACTGGATTTGCAGACCATGACTGACGGCATGTTCTCTCTTCTCGATGGGAGAAGTGCCGATGTAGTCCGGCACGATAATCTGTCCGCTCCCGTCCTTGTCGCACCGATACTGTGTTCTGTTCTGGGTGTTCCACATACACACGGCGAACTCATAGTTGTTGGCGAACTTCGGGCTGCGGCAAGGCTCACGCATGAATCCGTCCAGATACTCCAGCTCATATTTCTCCAGTTTGTCCTCGCAGTGACAGTGAGGATAATAGTTGGCACCATGCAGCGTGACGGCAATGTTGCGTTTCGTGTTCCACATGTCCCGTATATGGACGTGCGGAACCTGGCACTCGTCGTCCGTCCTGACGTACATCTCGAATTTCGTTTCCATACCATATCCAAAGAATCCGATACGTGCCTTGCGGTCTGCATCCCAGTCATCGTCATCGAGGACGATGGCAAAGGTTGACTTGGTATCGCAGTCTGTCTGATCTATCGCTTTGAGCAACGCCAGCATGGAGTAGATGTCACAGACCTTGTACTCGGCAAGTCCAAAACCGTTATTGGGCGTATGCTCCAGCATAATGCGCCTGGTGTTGAAGAAAGACCGCACGATTCGTTGGAATATTTTCAGGAACAGCACGTCTTCAAGGATGTCGCGTCCCCAGCTACGCACGTTGAACGACAGGCACATGGATTTTACTTCTCCGCGAAACTCCTCAAATGTAAAGTCTATCAGGACGAGTGCTTCATCCACCTGCGCCTCCTCACGGAAAGTGTGGGCCAGCGGTTCTGCTAGGTGGCTTTGCAGGTAGGCGGCGATGGGATTGCTACGCCCGTCATGCTTGGACGGGTCATAGTCAGGACTGATGTTGCAAATAATTCTACTTCTGTTCATTTTCTTTGAGTTTTTTTACGTATTCTTCAATCTGGTAGAAAGGGATATGGTCTTGGGGGAAAATCCTGTTCAGCTCCGAGTACTTGAAAAGGCTCAATTCCGTCTTGGCGTTCTCGATTTGCTTGTTAATGGGAATGATAAGCGGCTCATATTCCTTGTTGGTATATTCGCCCCTTCGCAAGGCAGCACGCAGTTCGCGCTTCTGTTCCGAGAGCAGACTTATTTCCGACTCCACCCTCATTTCCAGCGCGACATACTCATTGTAGTACTTGACTATCCTGTCTTCCTTCCATCTGAGCATTGCATTCTGGTATCTTTCTTCGAGTGCCTTGTTTTGGGCATTCAGGTAGTTGACACGCTCATTCAGTGTCTTTATCTCTGCTGTATGGAAGCGTTCATTGATGGTGTGTGCATAGGCCATGTCGCCCATCTCCTCACGCTCCAATATCTCTGTCACCTGTTCCAGCGTATAAGCCTGATACTTGTTCTTGGCTTCCGTGTAGGCATTATTGATTTTGACAAAAGGGTACCAGTAGCTTTTGAAGGGTCTCAGGCAATCATAGCCGACACTGCCGTCTTCGAAGACCTCGCCAGACTTGTTGACACCTGAAAGATTGCTCCCGGAGAGTTTGAAGACAAGGCTTCTCCGTCCGTTCTCGTCGGTACGCAATGCGCCGGAACAAGCATCCCACCACTGCAGGTACACACCAAGCGTCGGATTCATAAACCCGGACGTTCCCGAAATGGTCATTCCGCTCTGTACGGGTATCGGGCAGAGGAACACACGGCTGTCGGTCAGAATACGCTCCTTGTTTGCAAGGAAACGAAAGGCATTCTTCAGAAACAGCTCCAACTTCTTCTCCTTGTCGGTGGAAGAGTACTTCTGCACGGAGATACACTGACCCTTTTTGTCAAGGTTCAGCGTGTCGTCGTTTACGCTGTCCGTCTCGTCCGTAGCAACAGGGTAGCCGTCTATCAGGCGGCCATCCAAAAGAAGAAGCTTTCCTTCGGGGAATGGTGTCTCTCTCAATTTTTCAATCAGTCTCATCATACGCTTTGTCTCGACTCTTTTTGTCCAACATCAGTGATATTCCATGGCAGAAGGCCTGCAATTTCTCTTCGCAATGCTGTTCTGGATAGGGAATGGCCTCCTGATGCTCGATGTCTATGGAAGAACAGTTCTCCTCGATGACCATTTCCCAGCATTCCTCCCTTTCCTCATCGGAGAACGATGTGATGTCGTAATCCTCATATTTCTCCAATGTATAGTCCTTATGGAAGAACGGCATTGCCCTGAAGAGGTATATCTCGTTGCCGACCTTCTTCTTCCAGCCATCGTCCTTCAGAAGCTCGTCATAGAGATATTCTCCTGCCTCATAGATGACTGTCCTCAGGCTGATGCTGATTCCGCACTGCTCCATATACATTTCCGTGATATGATGCAATGCCTCTTCAAGCGTCATGGACAAGCCCTTGTCGGCAAAATGTTTCAGTATTCCAGTATATTTCATAGGTCTATCTATACGGTGAAGTGGGTTTGAAGTGTCTTGGCAAGGGTGGTTTCTTCCCAAGGGAAGCAGTTGTAACCCTCGGTTTGCAGGAGGTCGCTGTCAGACGTTCCGAAGTGTCCGAACTGCGTGACCCTGTTGTAACGGGGCTTGCTACCGTCAAACCGCTCCATGATGCCTTTGGGCGAGAGGTCAACATTGTCGCGGATCCAAGCCGTGATGGCATCAGTAAGATGTCGGTTGCGGTTCAAGTCCACATTGATGGCGCAAGGCTGTGGCAAACCTATCATATAGGCCAGTTCCACCTTGGCCGTGTCGGCGATACCGGCTGCAACGATGTTCTTGGCGAGAAAGCGGCACATGTAGGTGGCACTCCTGTCCACCTTGCTCATGTCCTTGCCCGACAGACCTCCGCCACCGACAGACGCATAGCCGCCATATTGGTCAACTACAATCTTACGGTTGGTCATGCCGCAGTCGGATATGCTTCCGCCTATATGCCACTCTCCCGACGGATTGATGGTGATGTCGGGGCGGTCTTCAATGATATGTCTGTTGAAAAAGGCTTCGCTCATGCCCATGCCGTTGGTCGTGATGTACTGACGGATGAGGGCACGGCATTCGTCCAGTGAGCACTGGTGCATGGAACTTACAAGGATGGAGTCAACGTGAGGCTTGCCGTTCTCGTCATAGGTGACAACTACCTGCGACTTGATGTCCGGGCCTATCTTCTGGTGGCCGATGCTGTCGGCGCACTTGCAGAGCTGACGTGCGAGGTATGCGCCTAAGGGCATGTATGTGGCTGTCTCGTTGGATGCGAAGCCCACACAGAACCCTTGGTCTCCAGCACCGATGATGCCGTCCTCTCTGTCAACGCTTCGGCTTATCTCGGACGACTGCTTGCCTATCAGGTTGATGACCCTGATGTCGTCAAATCCGAGATGGTGGTTCTCAGGATAGTCGATGCCGTTCATGGTCTGCCTGACCACGTATTCGTAGTCAATCTGTGCCGAGGTCTTCACCTCACCGCCCAGCACGACGATATTGTCCTTCACCATGACCTCTATCCCTGCGCGTGTGTCTGGATCTTTCTCTAAGAAAGCGTCCAAAAGCGCATCGCTGATCTGGTCTGCCACCTTGTCGGGATGGCCGTTACCTACATACTCACAAATAACTGTTCTCTTCATATTCTTCACTGTTTATTGATGTTTTGTTGATTCTTGAATACTATACTGACTGGTATGCCCTGACCATGGCATGGGAAACGAGCCACAGTTGCCGCAGATACTCATGCTTGCTGATGACTCCCTGCCGATAGTCTTGCAGTATCTCTGGTATGGCTTCAGCTATTCTCTCCTGAAATGCCATGGCATCGGTCATGATACGCTTGGTTGCTTCCATGCTGTCCGCAAATCAGTCGTATGCGCTTGCCGTGGTTGACAAGTCCTGATAGACCTCAATGAGTAGGTCGATGGCTACCTTCCTGACTTCCTTCTCCGTCAGGCCATGGTCTTGTTTGTAGAACTTGATGCCGTCGAACCATTCGTAGGGCTTGGTCATTTCCACCTGAACGCTGTTCTCTATCCAACGGCAGATGCCGCTGAGACGGGTGTCCTCGAAGTCGAAGTCAAGCTGAAACGTCACTATCTTCTTCATTGCTCTTCAGTTTGGTGATGATGTCATGTAATGTAAAGGGGGATTCACGGAAGGGTTCTACACTGGCATGGAAGCCTTCTGCCATTCGGTGAACTATTGACAGGAAACCGCCGCTCGTAAAACGCTTGATTTCTACGACATTGCCAGTAACCACAAGTTTCACCCCTGAAGTGCTGCCTGTCATGGGACTGCCGGCATACGAGGCGATAAGCTCTATGGTGCCGTCTTCTTTGACGACACGGTAGGGTGCGCCTCTGTCGAAGGCTTTAAGGATTGCACCGATGCAAGTGGCATGTTTCAGCCCGTAGATGGTGTACGGAAGGGGTGTGAAGAAATACTCTGGGGTGGAGTATATTTCTTCACGGTGGTCGTAGAGGAACGGCAGGTTCTCTGCGTATTCCTTGTAGTCCTCTCTCCACTGGAGGTCGTGTGGCTTTACTATGTACTGCATGTCAGAATGTGATTTTGTTGCCTAATATATGTATCTCTGCGCTGTTGAGAAGATGGTAGTCAATCTCCGGCTCTGTACCATGTGTCAGGCAGTCGCGGCAGATCATGAGTATCTTGCCGATGTTGTTCTGGCCTTTCCACTGCCCGATGCTGTTCACCTTGTTGGTTTCGAGATTGATGAGCAATTCCAGTTCCTTGTGCTTCATGTCCTGATGACGCTCTGTCAGCTCGTTTTCAAGAGCCAGGCGTGCCCGATGCAGTGCCGGGTTCTTGCAGCCCCAGATTTCTGCGGAACCGCCCGTGTCAGTAGTGGTGTTTTCCACGAGGATGGCACCCTCGGGAATGCTGGTCAGCAGCCGACGGAAATCTGCGTTGCCCTTGCACTTCTGCCACACGACGAACAGCATCCACTGTAGGCGGAACGACTTGAAGTCGGGCCTGACGAGTCTGAGGAAGCGGGCCTTGCCGAAACGCTTGACGGCATAGCCGCTGGTAGCACCGAGCAACACGTGCTGCACGTTCAGGTGTTCCTCGGTATTGTTGGAGAACTCTCCGCACAGGTACAGGCGTTCGCTGTCTTTCCACGTGTGGCCGTCGAACTCGAAGGGGAAGCCTCCAGCCATGTTGCTCAGCCGCAGGTTGATGTTGTTTACGATGTCGGACACTTTCTTGAACGACCAGATTTCGGGTGAGGCGGTATAGACCTCTTCTTGACCTAAGATGTATTTCTGCATGATGGGTATGGATTTGAATTTGAATTTGAAAATGAAGGACTGTGGAGAGATGTTATAATCTCTCCAGTTTAAGATTGTTGAGACGGTTGTTCGTCTTGTCGCCGTCAATGTGCGTGACCGTATAGCCTTCAGGAATGTCACCCTTGAAGGCTTCCCAGACCAGCTCGCAGACGCGGCATTCGGTGTCGTAGATAGTTGCGCACATTTCGCCGTCGGCGTTTGCATACTGGGGGACCTCCTGACGTTGGTGTTGGCTGTTGACACTGGTTCCGTGATTGGAACGATTGATGGATTGCTTCTTGTTCTTGTCGATAGATTTTAGAAGTTTGTATAAAAATAATTGCAGGAAGAAGTGCTCATGCAGGAACATGAGACGACGTTCGCAAAAAGGAACGCCGAAAAGCCCCTGCCACCAAGGGGGGTGGTGGAGGGGTATGGGTTTTTGGTGGAGGTCTTTTGAACCCCCACGAAAGTAATGTGTAAAATGTAATTGAAGAATTTCATAATCTATTTTAATTAATCGGTAATCAACTCGTTAATTCGTATCGTTTTCCCACCGTGGCGACTATGTTGCTCGGTTGGAGCAGCTCTTGGCTGTCTCTTGATACTAAAATGTTTGTCTCAGTAAACTAAAGAACTCTGCCGGATTGCCCCAACCAAGGGGCGCTCATCTCCTCATCTCTGACAAGCCGACGTTTCCGATGTCTGCCTTGCGGCTTCGCCTGTCTGATTTAGCGGTGGACTATATCCGATATTCGGATGGTCTGAGGGGTTAATCTCTGCCGTAAAGCACAACCTCCGAATTTTGCGAACACGAAGGTACGTAAAAAATCTGAGTCTACAAAATTTGCGGCCTTAAGAAACGTTAAGAGCAGTGTTTTTTCTTGTCTTTGGGTGTCAAAACGCATCTTTGGATGGAAATTTTATAGCTGCATTAGCAAAAGCCGATTCGCTTCCGTTGTCTGTTGTCGAGCAGTTCAACTTTGCAGTAGCTTTCGATTTGCTCCATGGTGGGCACACTCCCTGTAAGGATGAAGTCGATGGTGTTTTTCCTTGCGATATTCTCTATCTGACCACCAGAGAAATCGTAGTTGCGTGCCAAGAACATGGCTTGCTCGTCGGAGAGGTCTTTGAGCATACTGTGCCACAACTTCGCCTTCACCTCACAGTTCGGCTTGGTGAACTCGACCTTAAAAAGGAACCTGCGTTCGAAAGCCTTGTCCAGATTGCTGGTCAGGTTCGTCGTGGCGATAAGGATGCCGTCGAGGTTCTCTATCTCCTGAAGAATGATGTTCTGCATGGCATTGTCCATCTTGTCCACCGAATGCTCAATGTTCTCCGTGCGCTTGTTGATGAGGGCATCCGCTTCGTTGAAGAACAGGATAGGCATCACCTCCGACTGCTTGCATATTTCCCTGTAGCGTTGGAACACAGCTTTGATGTTCTTTTCGCTTTCGCCAACATACTTGTTGCGCATACCGGCTATGTCCACCTCCATGATGTTGCGCCCCGTCTGTCGTGCAATCTGAAGGACGGTCTCTGTCTTGCCAGTGCCAGGAGCACCATAGAACAGACAGGCAAAGCCCTTACGCATCCCGGACTGCTCCAATCTATCCTGAACGGCAGGAAGCCTATCCTGTGAGAGCAAGTTCGTGAGCCTTTCAATCTGTGCATGCTCCTCGGCATTGTAGAACATCACCTTCTCCTTTATCTCCTCGAAGTTCTTCAGATACCGCTTGCCGATATTGTCGTTGGGGCATTTGCAACGGCTGGGTATGTAAAGAGGAAGCAGTTCCTCCTTGCACCTGTCCGTCAGCATATAACGGTTGTGGTTGGCAATGCCGTCCTCACACTTCTGTTCAATGAGTCCCGATAGAATGAGGGGATGCGTTCCGTTGTTCAGGTCTTTTCTGAGGTTGTTGACCTCAAAGTCAGGAGGGAAGGTGTCGTCGATTGAGGAATAGGTCAGTCCCTCGTCGTTGGAGCCAGCCCATTGGGCGTAGTCGTAAACGATGAGCATGAACAGCGACAGGATGTGGATGTCGTCAAAGCGCAATATCTCATGGCAGAGCTGAAGGTGGCTGTTGGCCTTGCACATGCGCTGCATCCATTCTTCGTCTTCCTCGAAGTCAGAGTTGATGTTATTGAGGTGGCTATCAAGATGGTGTTCCAGCCTGTCAACGAACTCCTGCAGCCCCAATCCGTTTATTTTTTGAGGTACGAATGGTTTGTTGTAACGCAATGCCGTCACCACACCATGTTCAAGTGCAAAGCCTTGGAAGCGTTTGCCCATTTCACGGAGAAGCGTGCGTGTTATCCATCCCTTGTTGACCAGCTCCTCAAATTCCTCAGAATAGGTCATGACAGAGAGACGGCTGAAGTTCAAGAACTTGCCGAAGCCTCTCCATGAGACAGGTTCGCCGGACTCTATCATAATGGCGAGGAACACTATCTGTGCCTTGGTCAACTGCAACGTTGCCTCCAAATATTCCAGAGGTGCCTGGCATGTGGCCCAGAACTCATTGCATAGCTTTGAGCCTTTGGCCTTGTTCAACACGAAATCGAGAGCGGTGATAACGCTCCATTCGCTTTCGTTCTCGGTTGCTGATGTTGTCATTATGTCTTTGGCTGTTTCCATATATATTGACGTTATAGGTATATTATTGTTCATTGTTCACTTGTTCCGGCTTGATAACTTCTGCACCAGATACTCCATTATCCAAATCACGTGAGACCTTTGCTCCATTTAGCTCGTAGATCATTTCTACTGCTGCAAGTGTCAGTTGTTTGGCTTCTTCAACAGTCATATATCCGCTTTGCAGTATAGCCTCACTCAACTGGGTCTTCACTTCTCCGTTCTCAACGTAGACTCGGCTTCCGTTGATGTTCACTTCTTTGGGTTGTTGTTTATCTTTCATAAGTTTCTTGTATATAGGTACCGTCAACTGTCAAAGAGAAATTTGAATAGCCCTGTGTATTGAGGTGCTTTTCCAATTTGTCGGATTTGCGTATTCCGTATCTTCTCTTTTTCGTTAGTCGATATAATCACTTCCATCCCAATCTGTCGTATTCTTCATCAATTATTTTATGACCTAATTTTCGGAACTCCTCCAATGTCATGGTACCATTGGGACAATAATATTGCTCCCACTCATACACATTCCATTCACTCATTTCCTTGTCCCGTTGTTCTTTGGTCAACGATTGCAAATAACTCTCACTCAAATCATGAGTGATTTTGTCCTTTCTCTTGCTGTCCATAAAAATTTATAACTTGATTACTAACGATATAATTCACTTTGACATAACATCTTTATTTCACAGTCAATAAGCTGATACATTTCTTCAACAGTCATATATCCGCTTTGCAGAATAGCCTCACTCAACTGGGTCTTCACTTCTCCGTTCTCAACGTAGACTCGGCTTCCGTTGATGTTCACTTCTTTGGGTTGTTGTTTATCTTTCATAAGTTTCTTGTATATAGGTTCTGTTCAACTGTCAAAGAGAAATTTGAATAGCCCTGTGTATTGGGGTGCTTTCTCTGTTCTTGGGAATTGGGTAGCGTCCACTTTCTTGGATATGTTCAGGCCGTACTTCTCATTGAGTTCGTTAGCAATCCGCATGAACTCCCGTCCGTGGTCTTTGTTGTCCTTGATGCCGTTCCATGCAATATAATAATGTATCAGTTCATGCACCATGAGACTACGGAAAACTTCTTCAGGGAAATCGTAGCAGTCGGAGAACTTTATCTCCTGCCACTTGATAGGGTGTTTCCCTTTCTTGTCTTTGTTGTACTCAAACCTTGCCAGAGTGTTCAACTTGTTCATAAGTCCGTACTTGGGAGTAGGAAGGGAACCGTCGAAATACATTCTGTTGCACTCACGGAACATGGAGGGCATTGTGTTGTAGTCTGCTATCATATAATATAATATAATAAGGTGATACTTGGTTGGTTCATTGTTGCCTACCAGAATGTCAAAGACAAACGTAGGCATGTCGAGGAGCTGTATCTTCCCCTGGGTGATGTCGAAGTATTCCTCAAACTTCCTCATAAGCTCGGAATGCCAGTAGTTACGCTCTCGTCTCTGGAAGGAGTAAAGATGTCTTGCGTCATTATCATTCAGCACTTTCTGTTCCATAATACCCTTTACGAGGTCGGTGCAGTTGGCATGTTCAACATATTTGCCGACATCAAAGCGCAACTTTTGCCTCAGTTCCTTCTTTCGATGGGGTTCATGGGTAAGCAGCATGTCTATACAGTTTGCCATTCCATAGCCGGATTTGAGAATGTCCACAAGAGACACCTGCTCACCTTTTTCAAGATGGCAGATGATAGAACATTGGTAAGAAGCCGGTTCTTCCAACCGCACAATCTTCTCCATAGGGGTCTCATGGATGATGTACCCCTTTACTTCCTTTCCGTCAATTTCTATTTTTCGCATAGTTGTTCCAGTTTTTAATGGTTGTTCAGAATATGGATGTCGGTACGATGTCTATACCATATTTCCTCCTCAGCTGCCAGCATACATATCGGAATCGGATGCCATGCATGATAAGTTTATATCTCATACCCCACAGACATTCATATACATACTGGTGAATCATTTCATGGATGAGAGTCTCTCTTAACTCCTTCTCATTACCATTCATGCATTTCGAGATAAAGATGACGGAAGGGTCGCTGCCGTCTTTCGAACCACAATGGTATCGTCCGTAGCAGTTGCCTGAGTTGAGAAACTTAAACTTAGGCATGGTTAGTTTGCCGCCGAAATACAACTGATTGTATTCCTGATGTCTGTGCTTCAGTTCCACCTTGCTGAGTTCTACTGACAGCGTAGCGTCTTCGTTCTTCAGTATGTCAATCACCTCGGCAAGTGAATAAGCGTCTGCCTTTTTCTTTGCAAACTGTTCTTGCGCTGCGGCAAACGAAGTCCAGTAGTCCTTGAAGGGTGCAACGTGGATGGTTTTGGTCTTGCCAGACTCATAGACCTCACCGCAATGGTTCTTACCACTCAACGGACTGCCTCCGAGGAAATATATGAACGAACGACGGCCTCCTTTGCTTTCACGTCTTGTTGGCTCAAATTCCGTCCACCAAGTCAGATAACCGCCCAGGGTGTTGGACGAAATGCCTTCGACATTGACATAGGCAAGGTTGTTGCCGATATGCAATGGGCAATGGCTCATTCTCTCGTCCTGAAGGATTCGGTCTTTATGCCTCCAAAGGAAGAAGGCATGTGCGGTGAAGAGATTCCTCTCTACCTCTTTTGTGTTATTGATTGCTTTCGTCATAAATATGTATATTTTGTACTTAATTTGAAAGGGATTGCGAAGTTAATACGCTTCTATGCAGTCTATCCTCGCAGATGGATAAAATGTTATGTTCTTCGTGTGTAAAATCACGTTGTGATGCTATGTTCGCATATGCACACGACAAAGAGACCCTGCCACCAAGAGGTTGGCGAAGGGCAAAAGAATATTGTGTGGAGGTTTTTTGAACCCCCACAAACAAATTGTGTGAAATGTAGTTTAAGATTGTCATAATCTTGTTTTAATTAATCGGTTACTAAACTCGTTAATTCGTATCGTTTTCCCACCGTGGCGATTATGTTGCTCGGTTGGAGCAGCTCTGGGCTGTCTCGTGATACTATCAAAAAAACAAAAATCTCTGCCGGATATGCCCCAACCAAGGGGCGCTCATCTCCTCATCTCTGACAAGCCGACGTTTTCGATGTCTGCCTTGCGGCTTCGCTTGTCTGATTTCAGCAGTGGACTATATCCGAGATTCGGATGGTCTGAGGGGGTAATCTCTGCCGTAAAGCACAACCTCCGAATTTTGCGAACATGAAGGTACGTAAAAAAACTGAGACTACAAAATTTGCGGCCTTAAGAATTGTTAAGGCGAGCGTTTTTTCAGTTTATACTCTCCATATCATTATTTCCCCACTACGTCTTTGCTCCTCTAAAAGATTCATTGGTAATGGATTGACATAACACTCAAACAAACCATCATTTTCAGTATCATCAGTTAGGTCGTTCTTCCAATACCTTTCAGCAGAACGTTTGCTAACCCTGTTACCATTTCCATCTTCCCAAGCCAGTGCTGCATTCGGATATTTTATCATTACATCATGTTGTTCATACTTTCTGCAAGTGTCCAACGCAAACAACCTTAATTGTTCAAAATCCTTTTCTTTTCCGTCATGAGTATAATTGAATACAACAAATGATGGTTCAAAATCCTTTATTCCTGTGTACTTACTTCTATATCCACCGTATATTGGCAAGTAGGAATAACCACTCCTTTTGATGTCAATTATCAGTCGTTGAGTGTTTTTGTCATTAACATCTTGCGGATAACCACTTCTATTTGCAGAAACACAAACAAGCCCATTCTTTCCATGTTTGATAAGAATCCTATCTAATGTGGTTTTCTTCAACAAAACAGGGCAATAGTTATTATAACTGATACCATAGTATCTTTGCATAACATTCCCATTGAAGTTCTGCGCTTTTTCTTCTATTGAAAGATAGTACATCTTTTCCATATCCCAACGTTCTTTGATTACCTGTTTCAATTCTTCTGAAACAGTCTCTTCAATCTTCTTTACTTTGTTACTCATTTCATACCTAATTATGATAATTATCCAAACTCACTCGAATATTATGCGTAGTATTAGGAGTGGTGACATGCGCCACCACTCCTAATTGAAAGTGGCATGCTACAATCCTTTCCAACGTAGCAAATACGAGTATTGATAGAGTGCCGTAGCGATGGGCTGCAAGTAATGCCCCTCGAATTGTCCATTTCTATTGACTCCAGCAGTAAGTATGCGGTCGAGTACCTCGCGGGTCATCCCCCGGAAACTGATTTGAAAATCGTGCCCCTCAACCTTCATGTTGACGAGTATCGCAGGTAGGTTGCTGACGGTGATAAACACATTAGGATTACGCTCTTCAACAAGGCGTATCAGACACTTGAATATCTGCTGCTTGGTCTGGAACATGCGGTTAACCTGTCTCATGGAATACTTGCCACCGTGATTGCAATAGTTCACGTAAGCATTGACCATGTTGGCAGCACACAGAAAATGAAAGATGTCGGCATGGGTCTTCGGCTCGTCAGCCAGAACGTTGAGCGCATCTTCGAGGAGCGTTCTAGGTATCTTGGTGAACCAAGGCAAACCCTGATTGTCCTGTTTCTTCTTCTGATGCTTCTTTTGTTTGAGAGCATTCTTTTGCTCCTTCATGTGCTTACCATAGAATGGGGGGGTGACGGCAACCCTTTCAATGCGGTCGAAATGCCAGTCCAGATGGTCGTTGTAGAGCAGACTGACAAGGGTGAGCTTCTGTCTCTCTATCAGTCGCCTTTCCAAGGTTTCCATCGGGAGGCTCATCATCCATGACCTGGCAGAGATAACGCGGGTGCAGCCGGAATCATATCCAACGGTGTTGCCGTCAACCTCAAAGTCCTGATTGAAGAAGTAGAGGACTGTGAGTTTCTTGCAACAACCGTCCATGCGCTGCGCCAACTGCATGGCTTCACGCTTGCTGAAAGCATAGAGATACCACTCGTTGCGGTTGGCATCGGCTGCAAGTACCGACATATTCCCCTCTTCCTTGGTTCTTACACTCACCAGCAGATACAGGTCGGGGAAATGGGTCTCAAACAGACGGAGTAGAATGTAGCGGGCCAGCAGGTTGTTGACGTATGCCGAACGGTTGGCGTAAAGACCGGCATAATCACCACTCTCGAACATGTCGATTACTCTTTGGAAGAAGTCTTCATGGTCGGAGTAAATGGTCTTGATTTTCTGCCTGTCCATCACAACCTTGAACTTATTGTAGCCCAAGAGCAGATTAGTCCACTTGTCCTTCAGTTCAACGGCAGTCAGCGTTGCGTCATACACGTCGTGGCCGATACAGGTGTGGTCGTAGGAGATTTCGTAACGGTAGGTGTTTTCTCCAACAGAGACTTCGCCATTGCGTTGTCCTTTGTCGTTCTGCATACCTATTGCTTCGAACAGGTCGAACGGCACCAGACTACGTTCCAGTTTCTGCATCATGGTCTTGCGCTTGGCATGACCACTCAGCCATTCGTCGTAATTGAAAATGTATCTTTCCATATCACTTCTTGTTTGTCTACGCCGTGTTTATGGTCACTGCGCAGGGGTTCAACATCAATAAGCGTCTTGGAGAAGAGAGACGCTCCTGTCCATAACCAGGATCGACGGAGTGGTCTGGACTGATGTCTGTCATATATAAAAGGAGTGCAAAGTTAGCACGCAACTGTGCAGCCTATCTGCGCAGATGGATGAAATATTAGGGAACGATATAGAGTTTGTCCCCGAATATTCTCATTAAACTTCATAAGCTATCTGAAATGGCCGTTCATGTTTTATTAAGTGGTGTAAACAATGTCAGAAATGTAATATCTTTAGGATCAAAGGTATCTAACAAAGCATTTGCCGAATCTGATATGGTTTTACCACTTGTAACTGTATCGTCAAGAATTAACATCCTTTTATTGTTTATCATTTCTGCATATTCTAAGTTATCTTTGTATTCATCCGAAATATACATAGACTGTACAATTGCATCCCTCAATTCATTGGGCTTAATGTACTTATAAGAAAATACACCGTCATTCTTTTGATTCATTTCGAGTATACCTCGATATATCCTCTTCTTCATTCTGCTTACCACGACTTCATCTTTGTATTTATCCTCTAAACATTTAGTATCTATCAAATGTTCGTATACCCAATTTGCTTCATACTTTGTAAACAATTCCACCAGTGAAGACTTGTGAGGAACTAGCCTTAAAACTCTTTTGAAGATTTCATTATTAAGAGAATTTTTAGATGGTGTAGTAACGATAATGTCAAATGTTTCGTTGAGTTCTTTTGTGACGGCAACGAATCTACGTAATAGGGACATTAAGTCATAATGTGGATTTTTGAATTCCCAATCTTTTCCCTTTAACGCCCAAATCAACGGATTTCCATCTTGTCTATCCGACGTAGCAGTTCTTTCAAAGATTGATATAACCTTATAGCCCCTAACTTCATTATAGAATGGGCGAGGATTCCAGGGGCTATTTGTATTGACATAATTTTGATGATTGGGGTTAAAAGCAACAGTAGGGGGAGTGGAATCCACGTCAATGTCTATTCCTTCGTCAATGGCATCTTTTATACCATCATAAATCATTTTCCTTAATTCGCTTTCTGTAAGTCTTATTACTTTCTTTGCCATGATTGTATATTTTGATTCTTATATTCGTATCATAAATCTATAGTTAATTTGAGAATTTATCCAGTAAAACAGGAAATTCAGCAAACAAAAAAGAAAACCCAATACTCATATACGGGGACAAGTCCTATATAATTCCCCAAAAGTCTTCGTGTGCAAATCACGTTGTGATGCTATGTTCGCGTATGTACACGCCAAAGAGGCCCTGCCACCAAGAGGTTGGCGAAGGGCAAAAGAATATTGTGTGGAGGTTTTTTGAACCCCCACAAACAAATTGTGTGAAATGTAGTTTAAGATTGTCATAATCTTGTTTTAATTAATCGGTTACTAAACTCGTTAATTCGTATCGTTTTCCCACCGTGGCGATTATGTTGCTCGGTTGGAGCAGCTCTGGGCTGTCTCGTGATACTATCAAAAAAACAAAAATCTCTGCCGGATATGCCCCAACCAAGGGGCGCTCATCTCCTCATCTCTGACAAGCCGACGTTTTCGATGTCTGCCTTGCGGCTTCGCTTGTCTGATTTCAGCAGTGGACTATATCCGAGATTCGGATGGTCTGAGGGGGTAATCTCTGCCGTAAAGCACAACCTCCGAATTTTGCGAACACGAAGGTACGTAAAAAATCTGAGACTACAAAATTTGCAGCCTTAAGAATTGTTAAGGCGAGCGTTTTTCAGAATAAAAACCGACTCCCACTTTTGAATAATTGGTTATCTGTCAAGCCAAACAGTATTCTTCTGGTTTACATTCCTGCCTGATAAGGTCAAGCACTTCATCTTTCTTTTGCTTATCACGTCGCTCCAACGCCAATATAAGTGTGCCGTTGTAGTGATATAGTTTACCTATCAATGTTCGGAAATACTTGTTAACGAAGCGTTCCAAGTCGTACTGTGAGTCAAATTTCAAGTCATAGAAATAATACAGCGAATTGAGCAGACTTATGATTTCGTCACGGAACATTTTCCTCGCTTTCTTCTTAAATGTTGACTTGGCAGACGGATTGTCTCTGCCATACAAAGCTAGGATATACAAGAAGTTTATATCATAGTGCGATAGCCACAAGGTGTCGCGGTCGAACAAGCGGTTTTCAAACTGCTTGCTCACTCGATTGTCCTTTTCATCAGAGCGCTTTTCGAGCCGTTCTTCACGATATGAATATGGCTCTTTTATGTCGGCACTGATGAAGAAGTTGGGCGTGATGTTGTAGCCCTCGGTGAGGTCGTCCCGATATGGCAACGGTTTGCCGCCTTTTTGCTTGCCAAAGATGAGGTCAAAGTTGTACTGAATCACATTCTTTGCATAGGTGAATTGCTTGTAAATGGAGTTTGGGGCGATGTCGCCTCCAATCTTGTAGTATTTACTATCACCTATATAGTAAATGTTTTCGGGTCTGACGAGTGAAGCATAAGGATAGATGTGGTCGATAATCTTACCGTCTTTCTGCTCTTTCAACCCACTCGGTACATCTTCACCAATCAGTTCATCAATGATTGCCTCAAAGACCATATTGAAGTTGGTGGCAAGCAGGAAATCTTCGATTTGATTTGACGAGTTGATTGTTGAACTGCACTCGAAGAAAGCGTAGCACAACTCCCACAAGTGCAGTGCCGTGTCGCTGAAATATTTGTATTTGATTTCGCGGAGGCGTTTCTTCCCAAGTCGCTTGCGATAAGCCTCAAAGAGAGTCCCATCAATCAATTCGTAATTACAGTTCACCTTGCAGCTAAAGCCGTAGGTTTTGTTGATGTAATTCAGAATTGAATAGAAGATAATGAGCAGCTCCTCGTCAAAATTGATTTGCTTTTTCTTGTTCACTGGGGTCATGTAGATTGGCTTACCACGCTGAACCAGCGGTTGCTGCATGGCGATAGTCTTTCGCCAATTCACTTTGTTGTACCCACTGTGAATGTTCTTGATGATGAACATGAAAAAGTTTTGGTTGTCGTTATAGAACTTGATTAACGACAAGATTATATCAATAATCGTAGCGTCCACTTTGTGGTGCGTGCCGTCGAGATGTGAAACGGCACGTTGGCTTACGATTTCACTTTTCTCGTTCTTGGAGTCAGTTTTATAGACCTTGATTGCTCGGTAGAGCCACACGCTCAATCCGTAAAGAAAATCGTAGTGCTCTTTGGAGATTTTCTTTTGGCGGTATGCGTCATCAAGGTTTAGCAATAGTATTGGGTCGTAGTCACCGAATACTTTGTTATTATCTTCATTGAGAATGACCTTTGGCAGAAAGAATACGCAATCTTTAATTGCAGGGCTATAGCAATATCCCACATAACCCACCTTGACTTGTGCCTTATCATTCTGAAGGTTCAAGTCGAAGTCGGGCAATATACGCTTCAGCGTTGCACGTGGATAGGAATATTCCTCGATAACAATCCGCATGGTTGATTAGGCGAATTTCATTTCAACCTTGTAGCCACCGATTACTAAAGGATGTACTTGGTCTGGATAAAGCTTCGTAAGAAGTCGCTCAATACGCATCCGCATTTCAGCAGTTGCAATTTTTGTGTGCAAATAGTAAGTTGTGCCATCTACATCAAACTCACGCTGCTGGTCAGCATACAACTTCTCTTTGTTGTTGGTTGGAACAAGTTTCTCCTCAGACAGCAACGGATAGTTGCCTCATTTCATTGTCTTCAAAATTTCAATTGCTCCGTGATTACTGGTTGCAATATCCCTAATAACCGCAGCGAATGTTTGGTTGTTCTTATCTTCTTGAATGACTTTACCATTCGGCAAGGTTACGATTATTCTATTGTCTTTGCTGGTGATAACTGAGCTATCAGTTTCATCCTCTGCAACGACCTCTTTCGGTTCAAGATGGAACTGAACGAGGAACGATTCAACGACAGTGGTATCAACTGCACCAACTTCATCAAAGAAATCGTTAAAGGTCAATGGCTCATAGATGTCATTACCATTCTCATCTTTCTTAACGAACTTACGGAAGATGTTGTTCTCAACATCCTCGGCATAGTCTTTGAAAATGTCCGTCCACAAATAGAACAAGACTTTTGAAACGAACAAGTCGAGCGTGACAATCGTTGCTCGCTCGTCTGTACTACGCTGCTTCTTATTCGGGTGCACAAAGAAGTAGCCCATCTTCTTGTCTTCGCTTTCCGTCACCGCCTTAATACTGTCGTTGACTTGACGCAAGAAGTCCCACCAGCCATATTGTGTGCCATCGGCCATCTCGAAGCGATAATCCATTTTAGCATCTTTTATGGCTGTATAGCGCCAGCTCCACCGACGTTTGAACGCACTGTCAATCGGGAATAGCGATTGGTCGCTGGTGTTCATCGTGGCGATGATGTTGAAGTTGGGTGGTAAGATTAATTCTGTCCCACTCGGTATCTTTGCCAAACGCTCCTCGGTGAATGTCAATCCTCCAAGATGCTTTGCAAGGTAATCCTGCAAATCCTTTTCGGGCTTAATCTCATAGTCGCTAAAACCTTGTTCGTCGCGATCGAGCAGTTGAAACAAATCTCCAAAGATTTGAGCACAGTTGCCACGGTTGATTTCCTCGATAATGAGGAATATTTGCATACCTACAGCATAGTTTTCCCAGGCCTTGATATAAGCTTCGGTGAATACCTGCGGCACAAAGTCGTAAGAGATTTCACCGCTTTCTTCGTCCTTAATCGGTTTGTAGCACCCAACAAATGTTGAATAGTCACTATCGGGGTGGAACGTAGTACGGAACGAGTTGTCTTTGTTCACGTCATGATTCCGTTTTATGCCGTATGATTTACCAGTTCCTGGCGCACCATAATAAATGACTTGCTGAACCATTTTCATATAGTCAGATTTTATTATTGTTTTAAGTAATGTTATTCCATCTCAAAGCTTATAGATAAATCGCAGTCAAACTCATTGTCATCGTAGATAACACACTTCGCACAATCAAGGTGGCGCATAGTTTTCTCACCATTAGCTGTAAGATAGTCGAAATGCAAGTCTGCCAACGGGAAACAATCGTCAGGTCTCACATCTTCTATTTCGTAAAAGTCATCCTCAAAGATATAATGACGCAATTCCTCAACGATGGCTGCCTTTACCTTCTCTGCAACTTCTGTATAGCGGGTATTCAATCCCGACCAAAATGCTGCGTTGTCAAAGTCTGGCCTCGACTTCTCCTCAAAGTATATATCTTTGAGACGCAGATAGACTTTGCTGTCAAGAGAAAATTCGAACTCCTCATACAGCCCTTTGTTGATGCTTAAAAATATTAGAATATTCTTTCCCATGATTAAGTCAAGTGTTCTTAAACCCTATGATAACGAGCAAATATATACACATAGAGTGCCGTATAATCTGTTATTGTCTTTGCAGTCTCCAATGAGCTTAATTTAATATCATCACCATGAGCTATTTTATTTCTCTTGTAATGTAAGTCACTTGCTATACGATCAAATCCTTTACTATCGCGAGAGAACAGCAGCTTTTGAGGTAGGCCGACAAATTCTTCTGCCCAATCGCTAAGTCCTTTCTTTCGTAATCTGACACCATGCTGCTGATAATATATATCTGACAGCAATGCTTCAAAGAACAATGCGAGATTGGTCAAGTAGGTAGAACGGTCGTAGCTATCTGTGCTTGCAAACCAGTATTCATAAAGATTTTGCGGAAGTCTTCTATTGAGATTGCTGTTTTCAGAGTGGCGGATGAAATCAAGGAAGTTATCAATAGAGGAATCCAATTCATACTCTTCTCGTATCATCCAATATTTGTAGAATGACAGCTCTTGTTTCATAATACGCCCAAGTTCAATCCAGTCAACATCTTGTCTGAACTTGATAGCTGGTCTTGCATCTGTATTTACAACCTCGTGAATTTGTTCCTCGTCCACATTTATGCCATTGGTGGAAACTTCAAATGTTGGTTCGGGATTTATTGCATTACCAGTCCAAACGACAAACCATCGGCCATTCTCGGAAATAAGTTCCACGTCGATAGGAGGGAATCGTTTTTCAACATCTTCTATAGCGCGTATTACGACATTGCGACTAATTTCCTCATCAACGATTTCATTTATGACATCTATAATTTCCGTCAGTTCCCTTCTTCCGTTGTCAGACTTCTTAACTTCATTAAAGGCTATAGAACGGATTTGTGTATAAAAAGAATACTTACCCTCCCTCAAACCTATTGTTGAAAAATCACACTGACTATAATAGGGTTCATTCTTTGATATTCTCTTACCGTCAAAATAGAAAGGTTGCGTATCGCCGCAATATGATGGTAAAATATACTTAGCACGCTTATTTACAATTTCTTCGAAATCAGTTCCGATAGCTTTTTCCTTTAATTGTGCTAATACCGTACCAATTTCTTCAAACCATTTATCGTCAAGGATTTCTTTTACACTATTAAGAATCCAGTTTGTCTGGCCATATTGAGTGGGATTTCTCCAAGTGTATTCAGGATAATTCTCAGTATAATCCTTATGACAGAAATGGTTCTCGTCATGAACGTCAGGACTACAAAATCTTGTTATTTTTGCGCGGAAAGACTTATATTGAGGTATTGAATAGCCTTGCTCTTTAAGATATATCTCTAATTCAGAGATATAAAATATAATGTGTTTTTCTATAAAATCCGAAATACTATCATTAATATATTTACGGGGGGCACCATAATACCACTTGTTTTGGTCGGTAAATATACTATACTTAGGTTCCGTTTTTGGTCCCGCTGCTGGTGTAATTTTAT
>OMUD01000034.1 GCA_900314125.1 uncultured Prevotellaceae bacterium
TCCTTCCATGGCAAGCGCAAAAGCAGATATTTATGCATTTTTCATTTGGTCTCTAATTTTTTTTCACTAATTTTGCATTCAGAAGAAAAAGATTTCCATGAGGTACGAAGAAATGAAATATCCTATAGGCGTGCAGAGTTTTGAGAAACTCCGCACAGCTGGAATGTGCTATGTGGATAAGACCAGTCTGCTCTTCGACATTGTGCAGAACGTGAATTATGGTTTTTTAAGCCGCCCTCGCAGATTTGGAAAATCTTTGCTTCTCTCAACGATGGAGGCTTATTTTGAGGGTAAGAAAGAGCTCTTTGAAGGACTTGCCATCATGAAATTAGAGAAAAACTGGATCAAATATCCAGTGATTCATCTTGACCTCAATGCCGCTCAATATCGTAAACCAGAAGACCTGCATGGGATGCTTGACGTGAAACTCACAAGCTTTGAGAAACGATTTGGACGGGAGCCCCAAGAAAAGACACCATCCGACAGATTTGCAGGAATCATCCGCAGAGCCTATGAGCAGACTGGACTAAAAGTTGTCATCCTCATTGATGAATATGACAAACCTATGGCGCTCAACCTTGGAAACGAAAAACTCCAGGAAGAATACCGCAGCATCTTGAAGGCTTTCTATGGCGTCATGAAAAGCTGTGACCAATATATCCGTTTCGGATTCCTCACTGGTGTGACCAAATTCTCAAAGGTCAGTGTGTTCAGCGACCTCAACAACATCGATGACATATCGATGTGGAACAAATACGCCACAATTTGCGGTCTGACCAAAGATGAAATTTGCAGGTATTTTGATGATGAGGTGGAATCTCTCGCACAAGCAAACAAACTGAGCAAGAAGGATTGCTACGAGAAACTGCGTCAACGCTACGACGGATATCATTTCTGCCACGACTGTGAAGGTGTTTATAACCCTTACAGTCTGCTTCACACGCTCAGCAAGAAATCATTCGGTGATTATTGGTTTGAGACCGGCACTCCCACCCAGCTGATAACTCTGCTCAAGCAGACCGACTACAATCTGAACGAACTCACCGACGGGGCTGTGTCCAGTGAATTGCTGGGCAGCATAGACTCCATAAGGGAAAATCCCATATCCGTCCTCTATCAGGCTGGATATCTAACCATAAAAAATTACAACAAGGAATTTGACGAATATACGCTTGATTTTCCAAACAAAGAAGTGGAAAACGGCTTCATCAAATACCTACTCCCGATTTACACCAATGCAAACCGGAGCCTATCACAATTTGCCATAAGTAAATTTGTGAGTGAAGTGCGTGAAGGTGATCCCGAAGCGTTTATGAAACGCCTTTCCGCCATGATGGCCGATACCGACTACCGGATTTTGGGCGATGCAGAGCTTTACTTTCAAAATTTCATCTTCACCTTCTTCCGCCTTTTAGGGCTGTATGTTGATGTGGAACGTGCCACCAGCAGTGGCAGAGCTGACATGATTATCGAAACAAACAGCTACATATATATACTTGAATTCAAACTCGACAAGACAGCAGAGGAGGCTTTAGCTCAAATCGAAAACAAGAATTATGCCCTGCCGTATGCAGCAGACACAAGAAAAATGTTTAAGATTGGCATCAATTTCTCATCTAAAAAGAGATGCATCGACAAATGGATTGTCAGAGGTGAAGAAGATGGCTGAAATCTGTGATAATTAAGAGATTAATTGTATTTTTGCAAAAAAGCAGATATGCGTACAGTTAAAATACTATTCACAGCTTTGCTGCTGGCATGCACAACCACCACTGCCAGTGCGAAACACACAAAAGCCATTGAGACCACGCCCCGAGAAGTCCTGATGGACTACTTCAAAAGCATCTATGGCAAACAGACCTTGTCGGGAGCCATGGCCAATGTGAATTGGAACACCAACGAAGCAAAATGGGTTTACCGGCTCACGGGAGCCTATCCTGTAATCAACAGCTTCGACTTCATACATCATTTCTCATCAAAACCAGGAGGATGGATTGACTACAGCAACTCCCTCACTGCTGAACAATGGTACGAAAGTGGCGGGATTGTGGCTGCGCTGTGGCACTGGAATGTGCCGGCAAGGAAACCGGGACAATATGCGTTCTACACGAAAGACACGGATTTCGACGTCAGGAAAGTGTTTGACAGAGAATCAGCGGAATATGCCTTGATGATTCATGACATCGACCAAATTGCCTCTTTTTTGAAACCACTTTGTGAAAAGAGAATTCCTATCATCTGGCGTCCGCTACATGAGGCTGGAGGACGCTGGTTCTGGTGGGGAGTGGACCCTGAGGCATGCAAAGAGCTGTGGAGAATCATGCACGAACGGTTCGACCAAGCCGGACTCAACAACCTGGTGTGGGCATGGACACATGCCACAGAATGGAACAAGCCGTTTGAAGACGGATTACGATGGTACCCCGGCGACGAATACGTGGATATCGTAGGAATCGACATATACAATGTGAAAGATTCCCAAGTTTGTAAAGATTATTTCATGAAGATGGAGCAGCACTACCCCGGAAAGATGGTGGCACTGACCGAATGCGGCAACGTGCCGTCCATCGGAAGTCAATGGGAGGCAGGTGCCAGATGGCTGTTCTTCATGCCTTGGTATGACTATGGCAGAACCCGAGACATGAAATCCCCGGCCTCATGGGAATCAACGCATCAGCACTGCAACATCGCCTGGTGGAGGGAAGCCTGGCAACACAACTACGTCATCCAAAAACATGGAGTGAAAACACGATAATCCAAGTTAAAGAAAAAGTTTGTCCTTTTTTTATAATTAGAGTGTTCTGTTTGATGTTCTGAAAATCTGGATTTAAACATTAGCTTGTAGGAACTTAGTAACGATAAAAATAATAACTTGCCTCATTTTTCATCATTACTAAATTCGCTTGAATTCGCATTAATTCGTCGTTAAAAAATATTCGCTTGAATTCGCATTAATTCGTCGTAGAAAAACAAATAATTCGTCGTAGAAAAAATAATTAGTAATGATGAAAAAATAAATTGCCTCAGTTTGTTCATATTTTGGAGATGTTTTTGTTCGTTTTCGAAGGAGTGATGCGGGCATCATGACTGAGAAAAGGGGCAAAAACAGCCCAAAAGATGAAAGTAACACCAACATTTTGTATATATCAAAAATGAGGTAAGTTATTTTTTTATCGTTACTTAATTCGTCGTCGCATAGTCAACATAAGATTTCGTACCTGAAGGACTGATAATCCAAAATTATTATGTAATTTTGGCAGAAAAAGCAATCTTTCTTTATTTAAAGGCAGTTCGGGGTATTG
>OMUD01000311.1 GCA_900314125.1 uncultured Prevotellaceae bacterium
GCTGAGGCTGGCTTCTATTTGATGAAGCGGATGTTCTCCACGTGGTCGTTCACGTAGAAGCGTGCCATATCGGACGTCTTGTACCATCCTGGTTTTCCCGGCATCTCGTCGTAGATGAGTTGACCGTTGATGCGCAGTCCTTCGAAGGTGATGTTCTTCACTTTCCGCTGCTCGTTGTAGCCCTGGATGATGGAGACGTAAGGGTTGTCGCCTTTGTAGCGGATGTTGCGGAAGGTGATGTCCTCTATTCCCCTGCCTGGGGCGGTGCAGTATTTGGAGTTGTAGCACACGCGCAGCTGGAGGATGGCTCCTTGGTGGATGTTGTCGATTCGGATGTTGTCGAACACCACGTTCTTCACCAGGTTGTTGTCGCCTGCGTTGATGGCAAGGCAGCCCTGATAGTCGATTTGTGGCTCGCTCTGGCAGAGGATGTCGATATTCTCGTACCTGAGGTTCACGATGGAGTCCATCTCCTCTGAATTGCCATGGAGGCCGATGAAGATGGGGTGAGCCACGTCGGCCCAGAGTGTGGAGTTGCGCATGGTCACATTGTTCACCGACCCCTTGAAGCCTTTTCGGGTGGCGTATGCCGTGGTGCAGTCGTCGGAGTTGCGGCAGAACACACGGTCGTAGGTCACGTTGCTTGATGCGAAGACGTTGAGCCCGTCGCCCCATCCTGGATAGGATATGCTCTTCACGTCGTGAATGGTCACCCCGTCGCATTCACCCACCGGACAGGTGTTGAGAATCAGTCCGTCGATGCGTACGTCTTTTGACCGTTCCACCGATGCCCCTTGGAATCCGTCGGCTGGTCTTGCCACACCTCTTCCGATGATGCTCACATGCTCAGCCTTCCTCACATCGAACGAACCTGTGAAATAAGCACCTCCAGCCAGATAGACCGTGGTGTTGGAAGGAACGTTGATTTTTTTGTCGGTATAGAGACCTGGTTGATAATACACGAAATTGCGTCCTTCCTTCTCTGCCTCTTTCCTTGCTTCCTCCACCGGCTGCACCGGCTTGGAGGTGAAGAGCAGGAGGTTGTCGGTGATATCGCCGTCGAATTCCACCGACACGTTCTCGGGCTGGAAAAGCAGGAACTGCACGGTGGAGTCGTTGAGCTGGTTGGCAATCACTCCTTTGTAGTCGGGGCGGATTCTGGCTTTCTTATACTTTTTCTTTTTGCAGGTGACCCTGACATTCACATCGCCGGTGAAGTCGAAGAAAGCGTATGAAATCTCGCAAACCTTATGTTTGTTGTCACCGATTGGTGCATTGACCTTGGCCATATAGGTGTCGATGCGTGTCCATTCCTTGGCACCGCGTGGCTGGATGGTCACTTCATAGTCGTCTTTCAGCGGTGCGCCTTCAGGGGCAGGGTAGGTGAAGGCTTGGTGCATCTTTTCAAATGGTTTCACGCCCGGTGCCTTACTCTTGTTGTCAACTTTCGTGCCTTGATAGAAGAGCAGGGAGCCAATGCCCATCGCGTCACAGTTGCCGGTCTTTGTCTCAGGACGTTGCCCTCCGGCTTTTCCGAGCACCTGGGCAGTGTATGGCATCTGGAGCCCTTTGCGTCCCACATAGTGGTTGTACGCCACCTCATAGACGCTGAAAAACTTTCCCCGCTGCATCTGCCCTGGTTCAGTCCAGTTGCAGTAGAGACCCGTGCAGTCGGTCCACTGACGGAACGGAACCTCGTAGCCGAGATTGTAGCGTGCCATATATTCGTAGCCGGCGAGGAGACGGTTGTCGAGCGCTCCGTAGAGGTCATCACCCTGGTTCCATGCCACCTCGCACGTCTCAGCAAGGTTGCCTACGCCCAGCTGTGCATGAGCTTGATCACGTCCTGTCTCCTGACATTGTCCGGTCTCGCTGATGTAGTTGGGCAGTGAGCCGTTGTCGTTGGCTTTGAGGTAGAATTGTTTGGCATGGTCATACATCTCCCTATTGTCAGTGTAGATGGCCACTGCCATCCGCATTT
This sequence comes from uncultured Prevotellaceae bacterium, assembly GCA_900314125.1. Taxonomy (GTDB): domain Bacteria; phylum Bacteroidota; class Bacteroidia; order Bacteroidales; family Bacteroidaceae; genus UBA3839. The sequence continues at coordinate 1,982 of OMUD01000311.1, forward strand.
TGTTGACGATGGCGCCCCAGTTGCCATTGGCATACGGACTGTTCTCTTCAAAACGGTCGATAGTGGGGATGAAGGTGCGTTGCAGCATCTGCGTCACTTTGGCGTTGTCGATGCGGTCGCGAAGCAGTTCGCAGGCATTCACCAGATAGAATCCCTGAAGGCAGCATAGCGGTGCGTCGTGCCCGTCAATTCCATTCATCACCTGCGAATAGGCGTTGATGATTTCCACTGCTTTGGCTGCATGGGCTTCCTTTCCTGTGAGTTTGAAGAGCAGTGCGTTGTAATAGGCAGCAGAGAAATCGCTCTCGCTGCCTCCCTTTGTGCTGCGGTGAGCCCCGTCGCGTGCGATGATCTCGTAGGGACCTGCCATCTTGTAATTCTCACTCGCCCGTTTGTCGGCCTGCAACTGCTGGAACGCGGTCAGCACAGGCTCGGTTTTCTTGTCGATGTACTTCCGCATCCGTTGGAGGGACTCCTCTGTGTGGAGTATGCCTGGATGGATGAACGGCTGAGCCTTTGCAGCCATAGCGGCAAGGCATAGTGTCAGGATGAAATATCGTTTCATATTTATATATCAATGGATGTTTGTCACCAATGAGCCGAAAAATGGCTGGTTGGTGTTTGGTGAGTCAAATGATGTCATTCAGGCTTGTGCTTCACGAAGAATGCACAGTAAGTGAGGTAGATGGCACATACGAGCAGCGCGAGAATGCCGGCCGTGATGGTTTGGAATGAGTCGTTGGCCCATCCAATCAGCGGTGGCACCGCTCCTCCTCCTGCCACTGCCGTGATCATGAGGCCGGAGATGAGGTTGGCCCGCTGAGGCTCTTCCTTCACTGCCATGGCGAAGATGGTAGGGAAGATGCATGAGCAGAGGAAACCGATGGCTCCGATGAACGCAAGGGTGAGTGTGGCTGACATCGGAATGAGTGCCAGAGCGAGAATGGCACAGATGCAGGTGAGGATGTTGATTCGGTAGTAGGTGATGTCTTTAATCCGTGTCATGATGAACACGCCGATGAAGGCTCCCACCGTACGGCAGATGAAATACACCTGAGGTGCGATACCAGCTTCTGCCAATGACCATCCATGACGCTGTATGAGAATCTTGGAACTGATGAAGTTCGTGCCGACATCGATTCCCACGACAAAGAATATGCCGAAGAAAAGTGCCAGAATCTTAGGGTTCTTGAGCAATGAGAATGTGGCGCCCACCGTCACGTCGGTCTGCTGCTCAGGCTCTTTCTCCACCGGTGAGAAATAGAGCCAGAGTCCTGAAAGCAGTGTGATGGCTCCCAGGCAAGGGAAAGCGAGATGCCAGTTCTGTGGGTCCCCGCCTCCGAGGGTGTTGACGGCGAAGAGCATGATGAAAGGTCCACAGAACGAGCTGATGGCTTTGACCACTTGTCCGCCTGTGAGTGAGCTGGTGAGGAGCTTGCCGTCTTTTATCACATGGCTGACGAGTGCGTTCTGACTCACTTGGAGAATGGCGTTTCCGATTCCCAGCAACGCATAGCCGACAAGACAGGCCCAGCTGTGGCGCAGGAGAGGAATGAGCGAGCCGAGGATGGTCACTGCCATTCCGATGAGCACGGTGTTCTTCTTACCCCATTTGCTCATCTTGATGCCTACCGGAACACTGAAGAAGAGGAACCACACGAACAACATGGATGGGATGAATCCCGCCATTGTGTCGCTCCATCCGAATGCCGACTTGGCATAGTCGCTTGAAATGCCCACGATATCACAGAAACCTTGGATGAAGAAGGCTGCCATGACGCAGGCGATGGTCAGTTTGCTTGTTTTTGAATTTGCTTTCATTATAGGTGTTATTCAGTTGATTTTTGCTTTTAAAGTTTATATAACTGACTATTAGACTGTTGCTGTAAGGAATGTGGCGTTACCGAAGATGTAAAGCACGTTCTCCGATGCCGGCACGAGCACGGTCTCTCCTTTCCTGATGTGGATGCCGTTGATATTGGCTTCTCCCCACAGGCAGACCACCACCACGAAGGAGTCGCTTTTGAAGTCAATCTGTGCCGCCACCTGCACCACCACACGGTGGACGATGAAATAAGGGCAGTTGATCAGTTGCGAGGTAGGACGGGTGCTGTCGTAGCTGCTGCGGTATTCGGGCCACACTTGATAGTCGATGGCGTCTTTCGCCTCCTGAACGTGGAGTTCGCGCGGCTTGCCATGCGCATCCTTACGTCCGAAGTCGTAAACCCTGTAGGTGATGTCGCTGGTTTGCTGAATCTCTGCGAGGAAATTGCCAGCTCCGATGGCATGGAGCCGACCGGCAGGGAGGAAGTAGAGGTCGCCGTCGTGCGACTCATGGGTGGCGATGACCGATGCCATTGGGTTTTCGGCGGGAGAATCCCCATCGGCAGAAGAGTCGCTGCTGACCAGCCGCTCATAATCCTCTGGAGTGATGCTCTTTCTCAGCCCGCTGTAGATTTTGGCACCCACGTCGGCTTTGATCACATACCACATCTCCGTCTTTCCGGCACATCCATGGCGTTGCATCGCCAGTTCGTCATTGGGATGCACCTGCACGGAGAGGTCCTGTCTGGAGTCGATGAACTTCACGAGCAACGGGAATTTGTTGCCGAATTTCTTATATACCTTCTCTCCCACCAGCAGGCCTTTGTACTTGTCGATGAGTTCGGTGAGCGTGAGCCCAACATCCACATCGTCGATGAGTCCGCGCTCGATGGCCACGCTCTCATGGCCTGGCACTCCACTGATTTCCCAGCTTTCTCCGATATTCGGCTGCGCTGTGTAGATGCCTTTGAACGGTGCGATTTGATACCCACCCCACAGGGTCGTCTTCAGGAATGGTTTGAATTTATAGGGTTTCATAATTGCTGTTTGTTCGCTTGTCAGTTATTTTTTCGCATTCTTCTCTTGAATCTCTATCAATCTCAGCAATGCCTCAAGATAATAATAGTCGGCATAATTGATGCTGTAGTCGATTTCTGTCCCAGCCGGCATGTTTCCAACCGAATGCATGATGAAGGAAGGTTTTTCCTTTCCGCTGATATATGGTGGTTTCGACAGGTTCTCCAACATGGTTTTGGCTTCATCGAGATAGGCTTTCTTTCCAGAAAGTTCCGACAGGTTGACCAGAGCGGAAGCCACGATGGCTGCAGCCGAGGCATCGCGGAAGTCGTCGCGGGAAAAATCCCAGTAAGGAATGCGGGTGGAGTCAGGCAACGATGAAAGATAGGCGTCAGTGACTTTCTCAGCCCAGTCAAGATAGCGTTTCTCGTGGGTGTATTGATAGACCATGGTGTAGCCATAGATGGCCCAGGCCTGACCGCGTGCCCACATCGTCTCATCGCCTGCCCCTTGATGGGTGCAGTTGTATTTGTGCTCACCCGTGATGGAGTCATAGACCGCCACGTGGTAGCTGGTGGCGTCGTTGCGGAAATGGCAGCTCATGGTGGTGTCGGCATGGGTCATGGCGATTTCCTTGAGACGTGGGCTCCCGCCATGCTGGCTGGCCCATAGGAGCAGCTCCAGGTTGATCATGTTGTCCATGATGGTGTTATGCCCTCCAAACATTCTCACGTTTCTTGGCCATGAAAGCATGGTTCCTGCTTTAGGATTGAAGAGGGTGGCCAGCGTATCGGCGGCTGCGAGCAGCACCTGCTTGTAGTCCTCGCTTTGGTTTTGCTCCCATCCTTTGAGGAAACTGCCGATCATGATGAAGCCGAGGTCGTGGTCATAAACCGGCTGATAGGCCAGGTATCTCAGCTTTTCGGTGAATCGTGCCGCCTCGATGGAGTCGCCTGCCATCCAGAGAATGCCCGGGAAGAATCCTGCGCACCATTCTTCCGGTGTGTCCACTCTTCTCAGGTTCCAATGATGCTCTTGCGGACCGATGTTCCGGGGGGTCATCACGTAGTCAATCCGACCTGTGCTGTCGCGCAGCTCGCTCAAGGTGCGTTCCACCTGCTGCTGGCAATATTCCACTTGGCGTTCAGCGGAAAAACCACCGTCGTTCTTTTCCGTGACGCATGCCGTGATGGAAGTTGCTAAAATAAGCAGTGTTGCAATTGCTGTTTTGTGATTCATGCTATATTGTGTTTTTTGCAAATTTACTTGAATTACTTATAAATTCAATGCGTAAAATGTTTTAAAATAGATGCAAAAAATGTATAAATCACGATTTTGTACAAAAACGGCATATCAATTTGTACAAAAACTACATATCTGAGCATATTATTGGCAAAGAATAAGTAGGCCAACAATAATATCAGAGCAAATCAATGCAGGGCTGGGTTGAGGTTCCTTTTCAGGAAGAATTGCTTGGTGGAGAGGAAGAAGGTGGCAGTTCCGATGGCATTCACTGCGGCCACGGTCCAAAACGCCATGTCGTAGCCCAGAGTCTCGGCTATGATACCTCCGAAAAGTATTCCAAGTCCCATCCCCACGTCCCAAGAGATGAGGATGGTGGAGTTGGCGGTTCCGCGCTGGTTGTTGTGCGCCACATTGATGGTCATGTTCTGGAATGCCGGCCACATGTGACCGTTTCCCAATCCGATGAGCATGGCAGAGCCGTAGTAGCCCACCCAAATGGCTGTGGCATTGCCCGGGAAAATGGTGGGTAAGGCGATAAAGAGCGTGTAGCCTACCAGCGATATGAGGATTCCCTCTCCTGCATTGTGGGTGAGATGTCCTTTCCGCAGCGCTTTGCTGCCTTGAAGGCGTGAGAGCATGAGTCCGATGGAGCAAAGCATGAAATAGGTGCCCGTGCCGCCGGTGATTCCGAGTGTCTCCTTTCCGTAGATGGCCAGGTAGTTGCTGAGCACGCCGAAGCAGAAGCCGAACGCCACCATGTTGGCACCCAGGAGCCATCCCCTGAGCAGGAAGAATCGGTCGAGCGAGATTTTGGATTTGTTGAGCACAATTTCCTTGGCGGGCAGTTTCACGGTGGCATCGACTGCCATTCCCACGCATGCCACGATAAGTGCGATCCAGAAAAGGAGTTCAAAATTCTGGGTGAGTTGGTAGATGAAGATGCCGATGGTAGGCGCGATGGCCATTGACAAGTTGTTGCTCAGTCCGTAATAACCGATGCCCTCCGTCCTTCTGGATGATGGCAGCACGTCGATGGCCACGGTGGAGTTGGCCACGGTGATTGCTCCGAAAGGCCCTCCGTGAAGGGTCCTGACGATGGTGAACAAGAGTAGGGTGGAGGCGAAGATGTAGCCGGCAAACAGGATGGAGAAGCAGGCGAAGCACACCATAAGCACCTTCTTTCTTGGAAAGGAATCGACGAAGTATCCGCTGAAGGGTCTGAAGAGCATGGCCACGATGGTGTAGCCCGACAACACCACCCCAATCACATCCTTGGTTGCCCCGAAATGTTCGCTGAGGTAGATGGGCAAGAGCGGTGTGAGGAGGTAGAAGGCGAAAAAGAGCGTGAAATTTGCTATCATCACCTTGCAATAGTTCTTATTCCAAAGTCGTTCCATGATGTTGTCGGGAAAAACACTGCAAAATTACGGAAGAAATTCTGATTTTGCAACAATCACGGACGACAAAAGGGAAATCG
>OMUD01000047.1 GCA_900314125.1 uncultured Prevotellaceae bacterium
TATAAATATATCAATATGATATTGGCCATGCTGGAAAAACTCAATGTCAAAGCCACCACCAGTGGCAGGAATGACATTCTGATTGACGGCAGGAAGGTTTCCGGAAATGCATTCTATCGGATTCCAGGAAGAAGTGTGGTACACGGCACCATGCTCTATGATTCCGACGTTGAAGCCATGATGGCCTCCATCACTCCTTCTGAACAAAAGCTCAAGTCGAAGGGGGTGACTAGCGTAAGCCAGAGAATCACCCAATTGAAGGATTACATCGATCTCGATCTGGAGCAATTCAAGGATTTTGCAAAGAAAACGCTCTGCAACGGAGAAATCACGCTACAACAGAAAGAGGTGGAAAAAATTCTGGAAATAGAGAAAGAATACCGCTCTCATGATTTTATCTATGGAAATAATCCGAAATATGCCGTCACGCATCATCATTGGCTTGATGGAGTGGGAGAGATGGAAGTGAGGATGGAGGTCAAGAATGGGGTGATTCAGTCGCTCAACCTTCTTGGAGATTATTTCATTGTTGGAGAGCTCGATGCATTGTTGAAATCGCTCAAAGGTGTCAAACTCAACAAAGACGATATCAATAACGTGTTGCCAACCAGGCTCGACGATGTCATCCTGCATCTGCATAAAGAAGACTTTGTCAACCTACTGCTTTGTGCTTGAAGCCAGGGACTGGGATTTGTGCGAATGGCTTACTGAAACTTGTGAAATTTGAAATATATTATTATCAATAACTTTTTATGGATCAGGAAAATAAAAGAACCTGTCTGTACGACAGGCATGTGGCGTTGGGTGCATTGATCTCACCATTTGGTGGGTTCGATATGCCTATTCAGTATCTAGGAATTGTGCCGGAGCATCTCGCGGTGCGGCAACATGTGGGAGTGTTTGATGTCTCACACATGGGAGAAGTGTCGGTCAAAGGACCCCAGGCGGAAAAGTATGTACAGCATATTTTCACTAACGATGTGAAAGATGCACCTGTCGGAAAAATCTATTACGGCATGATGTGCTACGAAGATGGAGGCACTGTTGACGACCTGCTCGTCTATAAAATGGGAGAGAACGACTTTTTCCTGGTAATCAATGCCTCGAATATCGACAAGGACTGGGAATGGATGAAGAAGAATGCGGAAGGGTTCGATATCGAACTGAAAAACCAGTCAGATGAATATGGACAAATCGCTCTGCAAGGACCGGAAGCTGAGGCTGCGATGGAAAACATCCTCAATTTGCCTTCTGCCGAGCTTACTTTCTATACCACAAAAACAATTGGGGACATCATCGTGTCAAGGACCGGATATACCGGAGAGGATGGATTTGAAATCTATGCCTCACACGACGCCATCCGTTCTTTCTGGGACAAACTCATCGAAGCGGGTGTTCAGCCTTGCGGACTTGGATGTCGCGACACACTGAGGTTTGAAGTGGGATTGCCGCTGTATGGAGATGAACTTTCTGAAAACATTTCTCCAGTTATGGCGGGACTGTCCATGTTCGTGAAATTCGATAAGACAGAGTTTATCGGACGTGAGGCACTGCTCAAGCAGAAAACAGAAGGGGTGGAGAGGAAACTTGTCGGCATTGAGCTGAACGACAAGGCCATTCCGCGACATGGCTACACTGTGCTCAAAGATGGAGAGCCTGTGGGAGAGGTAACTACTGGTTATCACACCATTTCCACCGACAAGAGCGTATGCATGGCACTTGTCGATACGCAATACGCTAAACTGGGAACTGAACTGCAGGTGCAAATCCGAAAGAAAGTGTTCCCTGGGGTTGTGGTGAAAAAACGTTTCTACGACAAGCACTATAAAAAGTGACGACACTTCACCTGTTCATTTCTTTACTAAGAGTGTCAATAAGTTTGTTTGTCACGATTTGGCAGTTCAAGCAAGTCTTGGTAAATTTGTATAAATTTTAAAACAATCATTATATAAAACAACCCTAAACATTTCTTTTATGGCTAAGGTTATTGAGGGACTTTACTACTCTGAGTCCCACGAGTTTATCAGAGTGGAAGGCGATTTCGGATTCATCGGTATCACTGATTTCGCTCAGAAGGCATTGGGTAATGTGGTGTATGTGGATATGCCCGATGTGGACGATGAGGTCAATGCAGGCGAGGAATTTGGTGCCGTCGAGAGCGTAAAGGCTGCAAGCGACCTGATTTCACCAGTGAGCGGAACTGTGGTGGAAGTGAACGAGGCGCTCGAGGACGAACCGGGACTCATCAACAAGGATGCTTTCGAAAACTGGATCATCAAGGTGGAAATCAGCGACAAGAACGAACTTGCCGATTTGATGAATGCTCAGGCATATACCGAATTCTGCGAAAAGCAGTAATCATTCTTCCACAACAACATTTTTTTATTACTTTTTCTCTTTTTAGGGTGGTTCTAAAAATTAGGTCGGATTGTTTTTTGAATTGATGTGGATGGATTTTTGTCATTGTTTAAAGGCGCATAGCGAGCTATGTAACTGCAAACAATGGCAAAAAGACGCCGCATCAAACAAAAAACAACCGAATTTTAAACCACCCCATGAGATTTGTAAGTAAAACGTAATTTATAGATCCACCCTTATGTATAAATTTTTTCCACATACTGAAGAGGACCTGAAACTCATGCTTGAAAAATCAGGCGTGGATTCTTTGGATGAACTCTTCAGCCAGATTCCCCAGGACATCCGATTTAAGGATGCTTATCAGATTCCGTCTGAGATGAGCGAAATCGAAGTGAGGAGGGTGTTCGACAAGCTTGCTGAACAAAACAAGCAACTCACTTGCTTTGCGGGATTCGGGGTGTATGACCATTACACGCCGGCTGCTGTGCCAAATATCCTCCAACGCTCTGAATTTCTCACTTCCTACACGCCATATCAAGCGGAAATCTCGCAGGGTACACTCCACTATATCTTTGAGTTTCAGTCCATGATGACACAACTCACAGGGATGGAGGTTTCGAATGCATCTATGTACGATGGAACCACTGCAGCGGCAGAAGCCATGATGATGGCGGTGGCGGCTACTAAGAAAACCAACAAGGTGCTTGTTTCGCAAACCATCAACCCGAAGACCTTGAAAGTCATTGAGACTTATGCACTGCATAAGGGAATTGAGGTCGTGACCATCGACCAGAATGAGGGTGTCACCGACCTCAACGATATGAAGGCGAAACTCGCCGAAGGGGGAGTGGCAGGAGTGATCATGCAGCAGCCTAATGTGTATGGAATCATTGAGGACTTCACGGGAGTGGCTGATGAATGCCATGCGGCTAAGGCGCTCTTCATTCTCGACACTGTTCCTGCTGACCTGGCGCTGCTTAAGACGCCGGCGGAATGGGGCGCGGACATTGCCGTTGGTGATGGGCAGAGCCTGGGCATTCCAATGCTGTTTGGAGGTCCTTATCTCGGCTTTATGTGCACCACCTCAAAACTCATCAGAAAAATGCCGGGAAGAATTGTCGGTATGACGAAAGACAACCGCGGGCAAAGAGCTTTTGTACTCACTCTCCAGGCAAGGGAGCAGCACATCAGAAGACAGAAAGCCACTTCAAACATCTGTTCCAACCAGTCGCTCATGGCGCTTTTCGTTACGGTCTATCTTGCCATCATGGGAAAACAAGGACTTAAGGAAGCGGCACAGCTCTCGTTTGATGGAGCACACTATCTGCTTGACCAACTGACCAGCACCGGACATTTCAAACTGGCATACGACAAACCATTCTTCAATGAGTTTTATGTGAAATACGATGGAGATGCCGACAAACTCTACGACAAACTCGTGCAGGAAGGATTCCTGCCAGGCGTGAGGTTCGAGGATGGATTCATCTTTGCCGTGACGGAGAAACGTTCGAAAGAGGAAATCGACAAAATGGTCAAAATCATCAACGAGTTTAAGTAATTGGGTGTCATAAGGAAAAATGCCAGTTTTATGAATAATCGATTATACGGAAACCTTATTTTTGAACTGTCTGTAGAGGGACGGAAAGGATATTCTTTACCTAAAAACCAATTTGGGAACTATCAATTGCCAGAAGAGGCCCGAAGAAAGGCGGAACTGGAACTGCCGCAGTGTGATGAGCTCACTGTGGTAAGGCATTATACAAATCTCTCTGCCAACAACTTTGGTGTTGACAACGGTTTCTATCCGTTGGGGTCTTGCACGATGAAGTACAACCCGAAAATCAATGAGGAGATGGCTGTGATGCCGCAGTTCCAGAATATCCATCCAGAGCAGCCGGAATCAACTACTGTGGGGGTGAGAACCCTGGTGGAACAATTGGAGAAAGCGCTCTGCGAAATCACTGGATTGGCTCATTTCACCTTCAAACCGTACGCCGGGGCTCACGGAGAGCTGACGGGATTGATGACCATCGACAACTATCATCGGCAGAAGGGTGACCTCAAAAGAAAGAAGGTGATCGTTCCGGATTCCGCACATGGAACCAACCCTGCGTCTGCGGCTGTCTGTGGTCTTGAAGTGGTGGAGGTTAAGTCGCTCAGCGACGGAACGGTCGATGTCGATGACCTCAAGCGCATCGTGGAAGAGCAGGGAGAGGAAATCGCTGCCATGATGATGACCAATCCGAACACGCTCGGACTTTTCGAAAAGAACATTCCGGCCATTGCAGATCTTATCCATCAGGCGGGTGGCCTTATGTACTATGATGGAGCCAATCTCAACCCGATGCTTGGCGTGTGCAGGCCTGGAGACATGGGATTTGACGTCATGCACATCAATCTCCATAAAACGTTTTCCACTCCTCATGGAGGTGGCGGACCTGGTGCTGGACCTGTGGGAGTAAGGGAAGGACTGCAGGACTTTTTCCCGTTTGTCAGCCCTTACCAAGGGAATTTCGGTGTGATGGTTAAAGCTTACGCTTATATCCTTTCCCTTGGAAAAGAACATATTGCAGAGGTCGGACCTTTGGCAACCCTCAATGCCAACTACATAAAAGAGTCCCTGAAGGATGTGTATGAACTCCCTATCGCTACCAACTGCTGCCATGAATTTGTGTTCGACGGACTGAAGGACAAATCTACTGGAGTCACTACTATGGATGTGGCAAAACGTCTTCTCGACTACGGCTATCATGCCCCTACAATCTATTTCCCATTGCTTTTCCATGAGTCGCTCATGATTGAACCTACGGAAAATGAATCGAAGCAGACCATCGATGGATTTATCGAAGTGATGAGGGCAATAGCTGATGAGGCGCGTACCAATCCACAGGTGCTCAAGGAAGCTCCGCACAACACGCCTGTCGGAAGGGTGGATGATGTATTGGCTGCCACACATCCTGTAGTCACCTATAAGGCATTGGTGGAAGATAAGGAATCGTGACTATAAACTGTTGAAAGAAAGATGCATACGGATCTTATCATTATCGGTGCCGGACCGGGAGGATACCGGGCTGCGGAATATGCGGCGCAAAACGGACTCAACGTTGTGGTGTTTGAAGAGGCGTTTGTGGGGGGAACGTGTCTCAATGTGGGATGCATCCCTACCAAAGCATTTGCACATGATGCCGATTTCCTCCTTCAGTGGAAGGAATCGTGTCTGAATGCAAACCCCGATGTTGTGCCGGCTGTGGATTTCGCGAAGGTGGTGGAGAGAAAGGATAATGTGGTGGAAAGCCTGAGAGTGGGTATCGAGACACTGTTTGCAAACCCCAAAATCCAGCTAGTCAGGGCTAAAGCGATATTTAAGGATGCCAAAACAGTTGTGGCTGACGGACAGGATTTTGGAGCCGACCACATCATCATCGCCACAGGCTCAAAATCTAAGAAACTCAGACTCGTGGAGGAACCATCAAGAGCGGTGCTCGATTCTTCCGACCTGCTTTCTATGAATACTCTCCCTCAAAGCATCTGCATCATCGGAGCGGGCGTCATCGGCATGGAGTTCGCAAGCATCCTCAACGCATTTGGGGTGAAAGTCTCCGTGGTGGAGTTCCTAAAGGAATGTCTGCCGGTGCTCGACGATGACATCGCTAAACGTCTCCGTAAGTCATTGGAAAAAAGAGGAGTGGACTTTTATATGCAGTCTGCTGTCACACAAATCAATGACGAAGGAGTGGTTTTCACCGACAAGAAAGGGCGCGAATCCACCGTGCAGGCAGAGCAAGTCCTGATGGCGGTGGGAAGAGAACCGCTCACGCAAGGCTTGGAATTGCATAATGCAGGCATTCTCACCGATGGAAGAGGAGCGGTCGTGGTGGATAAAAACTCCTTCAAGGTAATGACTGATTCATCCAAAGATGTGGATATCTATGCCATCGGTGACGTCAACGGCATGCAGATGTTGGCTCATGCGGCGGAGATGCAGGCCATCCATGTGGTCAATCAAATCATCGGACGGAACGATGATATTAGGTTCGATGTCATGCCGGCTGCTGTTTTCACCAATCCAGAAGCGGCTTGCGTGGGAGTGACAGAACAAAAGTGCAAGGCTGATGGTTTGCCTTACAAATGCAATAAGGCCTTCTGGAGGGCTAACGGAAAGGCGTTGGCCATGAATGAGACCGAAGGAATGCTCAAGCTCTTGAGCGATGAGAACGGGCTGATCATTGGATGCCATGCATTCGGAAGCCATGCCGCCGACATCATTCAGGAAGTGGCTGCATTGATGTGCAGAAACACCTCTGTTCAGCAGTTGGCGGATATCATCCATATTCATCCCACATTGGCGGAAATCCTTCACGATGCGGCTGCCGCAGGATGAGTGGATTCCTTTCGCACAAGTTTTCCATAATCCATTAACTGCCATACCTTTTTCACCATGACTAGGACATCACATTCAGGCTTCACCAAAACAGTTCAACTGGATGGAATCGAATGGATGGAATAGCATATTGAAAGATATGGTGTTTTCTTCCATCAGCGTGATGACGTCCTTCGATTCGCCAGATGGTTCTGGTTTACATGGAGATTCTTCAAGAGTCTCCATGTTTTCTATTTGCATGCTACACATTCTGTCCAATTCGTCTTCCATTTTCTGATGCCTCTCCATCAACTTTTCCAGTTTTCTGGCTGATGCAGGGGACAGCAACTCGCCGGAATGCCCGTTTTCCCAGTTGAAATCGGGTATTTCTTTTTGCAACTCTTCTGTGGTCAGTAAGTTGGGATTGTCGGGGGTGGACATGTAGTTAGGCTCAAGCCGCACATAATGTACGGTGCGGCCACGCCCCATCCAATCTTGGTCGATATAGGGAGGGCCTACAATAGTGCCGGCCATCACAATGCCATTGTGTTCCCATCCTGTCAGAACCATGAAAAAACGGTCGCCTATCCGCACTTTGTTGTAATCCCACACCGACCATTCATAATACGAAGGAAAGGCAGAAGGATTGTACAAGGCGTTGAGGTATTCTTCAACGCTGTAATTGCTGATGGTGGCATTCCAGCGCATTATGAAGGTACGGGGGGAATCGGCGATTTTTTCTTTGTTTGTGACATCCTGAATTCCCAAATCTTTCTCACTTAAATATTGTCTGGCGATGCTGGCCGATAAGCCTTTTTTAATCATATCATGACCTATGCGAATGGCATGTCCGCCTTCATCTTCGATACGGCACGCACGATGGAGAATCTTGAAGATGGCAAGGATCTCTAAGAAGGGTTGCGGATTGTCATCGGAACAAATGGAACCCATGCTCAATGTCACCATTATATTATGGTTGGAAAATTGACGGACTTTGATGCTGAAGATCTTCGCTCCCAAAATCTGCATCTTCCAATTCAGCAAATCGTCGTTAGTCTGATCCAAAAACTCAGACTGTATCTCAGATGTCGGATTGGATGAGCGGAAGAAATGGTACAATGCCTCTTCCAGTTTCTCTATGTTCAGTTTCCTGATGCCGTGGATAAGAAATTTTTTTTCCATTTTTTTTCTGAGGATTGAATGAATGATTGGTGATGCAAAGGTAGTGGCGGCATGTGTCAAATCGTGGGACAGGTTACATTTATTTTTTACTGTGTATGTTTTTTTAACATCGTTTTTATTTTTGATAGGTTTTGTTACAACTGCTTTATATAATAAGTAAAGACTTTGCTATCTTTGTGTGAAAATGTTTGAAAACGATTTACGGATCAAAAAAGAAGTGTTACATGAAAAGATTATTAGGAACAGCTGTTCTCATGGTGGGGATGGCGAATGCGGGAACTCTTTGGGCGCAGGACAAATTGTATGCTGATGAGTTTCCATTGGAGGATGTTACCTTGACTGGCGGACCGCTGAAGAAAGCGCGTGACTTGAACATCAAGACATTGCTGCAATATGATTGCGACCGCCTCATGGCTCCCTACAGAAAGGAAGCGGGACTGCAACCTAAAGCCAAGACTTATCCTAACTGGGATGGACTCGACGGACATGTGGGAGGGCACTACCTCACAGCCATGGCTATTAACGCTGCCACAGGTGATGAACAGTGTCGGAAGAGAATGGAATATATTATTGATGAGGTGCAGGAGTGTGCCGACGCCAACGACAAAAACCATCCAGATTGGGGAAAAGGATACATGGGGGGATTCCCCGGAAGTGACAAGCTCTGGCCGGCTTTTAAGAAAGGGGATTTCTCCATCTATTACAGGGCCTGGGCTCCTTTCTACAACCTCCATAAGATGTATGCCGGATTGAGGGATGCATGGCTCTACTGTGGGAACGAAAAGGCTAAGAATCTCTTCATCAGGTTTGCTGATTGGGCGGTTGAGTTGACGGCTGGACTTTCCGATGAACAGATGGAGCAGATGCTGGGCAATGAGCATGGAGGAATGAACGAGGTGCTGGCAGATGCGTTTGCCATAACCAAGAATCAGAAATATCTCGATTGCGCCAAGCGTTTCTCGCATAAACGTCTCCTCTTCCCGATGGAGAAACGTCAGGACACCCTCGACAACATGCATGCCAACACCCAGGTGCCGAAAGCGGTTGGTTTTGAGCGTATTGCGGAATTGTCCGGTGACGAGGCATACCACCGTGCCGCACAGTTCTTCTGGGATGTGGTCACTGGACAGCGATCCCTGGCTTTCGGAGGAAATAGCCGCAGGGAGCATTTCCCAAGCAAGGAGGCTTGCATGGACTTTATCAACGACATCGACGGACCGGAAACTTGCAACACCAACAACATGCTGAAGTTGACGGAAGATCTGCATCGCAGAAACCCTGAGGCAAGATTTGCCGATTTTTATGAACTTGCCACTTTCAACCATATTCTCTCATCCCAACACCCAGAGCATGGTGGATATGTGTATTTCACGCCAGCACGACCTCGCCACTACCGCAACTATTCGGCTCCAAATGAGGCGATGTGGTGCTGTGTGGGAACGGGTATGGAAAACCACGGCAAATACGGACAGTTCATCTATACAAAGGTGGGGACCGCACTTTTCGTGAATCTTTTCGTTCCGTCTGAACTGAATTGGAAAGAACAAGGTGTCAGTCTTCGTCAGGAGACGGAATTCCCTTACGGAGAATCAAGCAAGATTACTGTGACAAAGGGAAAATCCCAGTTCCAGCTGATGCTCCGCTATCCGGGATGGGTCAGACCGGGTGAGTTTCAGGTTAAGGTCAACGGAAAACAGGTCAATGTAGTCACGGGACCGTCGTCATACGTCTGCATCGACCGCAAATGGAAGAAAGGAGATGTGGTGGAGTGCGTGTTCCCGATGCATTCAAGTGTGGCTTACCTGCCAAACGTGCCGCAATACATTGCACTCATGCATGGGCCAATCATGCTCGGCATGAAGACGGGAACAGAAGACCTCAATCATCTCATTGCTGACGACAGCCGATTTGGACAGTATGCCGGCGGGAAAAAGCTGCCGATCGACCAGGCGCCAATCCTCATTGCCGACAATCCTGAGGACATCCCGGCGCAACTCAAGCCGGTGAATGGCAAGCCACTGCACTTCACACTCTCAACCCGTATGGAGAACCCTATCCATAACGAGATTGTGCCGTTCTTTGAAATCCATGATTCCAGATACATGATGTATTGGCTCACTTTGTCCGAAAAGAGCTATAAGGAACATCTCGACGCCATGGCTAAGGCGGAGCGTGAGAAACAACTGCTGGA
>OMUD01000068.1 GCA_900314125.1 uncultured Prevotellaceae bacterium
TGGCGGCGGATTCGGTGGCGGCGGATTCTAATATTTACGCATACACAATTCTGAATATAATGTTGTTGCACATGGTCTAAATGTCTGTGAAGACTGGGCCTGTGCCGGTGAGGTGGAAAGATTGTAGCTGGCGATATGGCCAGAAAGGATAAGGCGGACGCACTCATGGTGCGCCCGCCTCTTGTTTTCTTGGAACGGTTCATCCAGGGCTAACTTGCAGAAACCTGCGTTACCGATGCTTTCTTGTTCCTCTTAAAGATGATGGAAAGGAAAACGGCAAGACCGATCAGCATCGGGTAATATAAATGGGTGAACACGTCTATCGGGGTCAGGGCGGTCAGCGACACGGCCATCAAGGTCTGCATGCCGTAAGGAAGGATACCTTGGGTAAAGCACGACACGGTGTCGAGGATGCTTGCGCTGCGGCGGGGGCTGATGCCATAACGCTGGCTGATGTCCTTTGCGATCGGACCCACCGTGATGAGTGCCACCGTGTTGTTCGCAGTGCAGAGGTTCACAAGAAACACCATCAGGGAGATGCTCATCTCACCGCCACGCCGGCCATTGATCTTCTTCGTCAACGCTTTCAGCAGATAGTCAATGCCACCATTGTGGCGGATGATGGAAAGCATGCCGCCTGCCAGCAATGTCATGATAATCAGGTCCGACATGTTCGTGATGCCCGATTGGATTGAGGCAAACCACCCCCATAGGTCGAAACTGCCCTGGCAAATTCCGATTATGCCGGAAATTGCCAATCCGAACATCAGCACCAACACCACGTTCATACCGCACATTGCACTGATAATCACCGTCAGATAGGGAATCACACGCAAAAAGTCCACTTCTGGAACGTCTTTCAAGCCAGTCACATCCCGGCCCAGAAAATAATAAACCACCAGCATCAGCAGAGCCACTGGACCTACCAAACTGATGTTCTCGCGGAATTTGTCGTGCATCTTGCAACCTTGGGTCTGAGTTGCCACGATCGTGGTGTCGCTGATGAAACTCAGGTTGTCGCCGAAATAGGCTCCACCAACAACCAGACCCACTGCCAACGCGCTGTCGATGTTGAGCTCACCTGACAGCCCCCAGGCGATTGGAACAAGAGCGGCCACAGTGCCAGTGGAGGAACCAATTGAAATGCTGATGAAGCAAGAGGCGAGAAACAGCCCGGGAAGGATGGCAGAGGAAGGCAGCCAGCGCAAACTGGCATTCACCGCTGCGTCGATGCCGCCCATCTCTTTGGCGGAAGAGGCGAACGCACCGGCAAGGATGAATATCCAGAGCATCAGCAACAGGTTGTTGTCGCCCGCGCCTTTGGAGAAGATCTTGATGTTGTCGCTCAGCTTTCCCTTCGTGATGGAGAGGGCATAAATCGACGAGATGAGGAACGCCACCGTGATGGGTACCTTGTAGAAATCCTGAAGGATGAGGCTCGTCACTAAGTAGAGCAGCAAAAACACCAACAGGGGTGACAAAGCGCGGAATGCTTTCATAATTCTCTTTCTCTGTATGATTAAAAACCTATGGAGAAGCGACGGCTTCTGAACATAGGACTTAGTGGCTGTTTCCGCCTTATAGGGTTACACCGTTCTTGAAGATGGAGATTTCCTGATAGTCTTTCTGCTCGTTCCAGGTCTGCTCACCGTTGGCGATGGCCACGACTTTGCGAGTGAAGGATTTGAAGGTCTCTTCCATGCTGGCTCCTTCGGCCAGCACACCGGCGTTGAAGTCTATCCAGCGGGGTTTGCGTTGGGCAAGCGAGCTGTTGGTGGAAATCTTCATCGTTGGGACAAACGTGCCGAACGGGGTGCCGCGACCGGTGGTGAACAGCACGATGTGGCAACCGCAAGAGGCAAGGGCGGTGGAGGCAACAAGGTCGTTGCCTGGAGCGGAAAGCAGGTTCAAGCCTTTGGCTGACAAACGGTCGCCATAGCTCAAAACACCTCTCACAGCGCTCTTTCCACATTTTTGGGTGCAGCCCAGAGCCTTGTCCTCCAAGGTGCTGATGCCGCCGGCTTTGTTGCCTGGAGATGGGTTTTCGCCCACAGGCTCACCATGGCTCAGGAAATAGCTTTTGAAATCGTTGATTAGGCGGACAGTCTGATCGAACAAACCTTGGTCGGCGCAGCGGTTCATCAGAATTGTTTCTGCGCCGAACATCTCTGGAACCTCTGTCAGCACGGAGGTGCCGCCCAGCGAAACCACATAATCGCTCAGCACACCCAAAAGCGGGTTGCCGGTGATGCCGGAAAGGCCGTCGCTGCCACCACATTTCAAACCGATGCGCAGCTCGCTCAATGGTATCTCCTCGCGTTCGTCGCTGTTGGCAAGGGAATAAAGTTCTTTACATATCTTCACCCCTTCCGACACTTCGTCGCCATCCACTTCCTGGGTCACCATGAAGCGGATGCGATCCTCGTCGTAGTCGCCCAGCAACTCTCTGAATTTGGCGGGCTGGTTGTTCTCACAACCTAATCCTACCACCAGCACGGCGCCGGCATTCGGATGCAAAACCATGTCGCGAAGAATCTTACGGGTGTTCTCGTGGTCTTCGCTCAACTGAGAACATCCATAGTTGTGATTGAAGCCCACAATGCGCTCCACGCCTTTCTTCTGACCGTTCTGAAAACCCAATTCGCGTTTCAGCTCTTCAACAATCTGGTTCACACAGCCGTTGACACAACCTACGGTCGGGATTACCCACAACTCGTTGCGGATGCCTACCTCACCGCTTTTCCTGCGATAGCCACGGAAGGTGGTGGGAAGACCGTCGGTGGGGTAGTCCACGTGGCAATCGCTGCCGTTGGCAAGGTCGGAAGCGCTGAACACGGGAGTGTAGGTGTAGTCGAGAAGTCCCGACAGGTTGGTGGCGATATGGAGGTCGTTCACCAGAGAGCCTTTCTCGCGTGAGGCTTTCAAATGACCGATGGGGTAGCCGTATTTTATAACGTTCTCACCTTCCTGCAAGTCGGTCAGCAGAAATTTGTGACCGTATGGAATGGTGTCTTTCAATTCTATCTTATCGCCGTCGAGAGCGATGACTGTTCCTTTCTGAAGCTCTTCCAGAGCCACGGCCACGTTGTCGGCCTTGTTGATTTTAATAAATGTGGTAGCCATATTGTCTGTTTGTGTTTGTTTTTACAAATTTATGCTTATTTTGTCATTTCCACAACTTTATGATTCGTTTTTGTGTGTTTTTACCCGTCTTTTCTGTAAAAAAAAGAAAAATATGACGGATATTTGTACGTTTTTTTCTATTTTTGCTTTTGATATCATTCAGTCGAAACTTACTATGATGAAAAAAACACTTTCCTTTTCGTACGCTGCCTTCTTGCTGGGTGGTGGAAATGCCATGGCGCAACAGGCTGAAAGCACCGAGTCGTTTTCTCTTTCTATCGTCGTCATGCTGGCGGTCATTTTGGCGTTGATGATTTTCACCATCGCTCGATTCTGGCGTGCCACCAACGACATCAAGTCACTGAAGGCGAAAATCTGCGACAAAGGACTCGCCGAGAGGACCATCATGAGGAGTGAGGTGATGAAACTCCATCTCATCAACAAGGATGAGGAGGCGTATGAAATACTCAACGACGCACTCTATAATGAGGCGAGACGGCTCTACCGCACCACCAACGATGAGAAAGACTATAAGGAAATGGTCTTCATGCAAGGAGAGGGGGAGAGCAGGAAAGTTTCGTGCGCTGAATATTTTGAAAAGAAATGGAAACAGATGCAGGAAAAATATCAGCCCCTCTACGATGCCATCTCACACGACATCCCAGAAGGGCTGAAAACGGTTTCCTATGATTATATCCGGCAGTTCGGAAAAGGGGAGAATTTGAAAAAGGAATAACTGTTTCGAAGTGGACCTGGAAAAAACAGCCTGTTTTGTACTTAGAGGCTGTTTTTTTATGACTAAATCGCTTGTAGGGCTTATTTCATGCTCTTCAAGGCTTCTTTGGCCTGGCGGCTCACTTCCGGATCCAAACTCTGGGAAGATGCTTGCTGTAGCCATTTGCGGGCCTCGGCTGCGTTTGGCTTAACGCCCGTGCCGGAGGCATAGCACATTGCTGTGTACAGCATTGAGGATGGATGACCTTGACTGGCTGCTTTTTTCAGCAGGCTGAAACCTTGGCTCACATTCGGCTTCACGCCACCGATGCCTTGAAGATAAATCAAGCCTAAGTCGCTTTGAGCCTGTACGAATCCTTGGTCGGATGCTTTCTTGATCAGGCTGATGGCCTGCGATGATTTCTGTTTCAGACTCGCATCCGTCAGATACATCATGCCAAGGGTGTATTGCGACTGGGGAAGGCCTGCATCGCTGGCTTTCTTGATCAGGGCAACTGCTTGCTCCTTCCCGCCTTCCACAGCACCTTGGAGCATCATCAGGCCTAAGTTCTGCTGAGCCATCGGATGACCGGCTTCGCAGGCTTTCTCCAACCAGTATTTCGCTATCTGGACGTCGGACAAAGCGCCATCCTTGGACAAATTCTTCAATTCTTCGTTCGACAGCTTCTCTTCCTGAGTCAACGTGCCAACTCCCGTGCCGCTCATGTAGCAGACACCCAAGTTGTACTGACTTTCCGGGTCGCCCACGTTGGCTACTTGCTGAAGGAGCATGATACCTTTGCGCTCGTCTTTCACTCCTTCCTCGCCGTTGAGATATACACCTGCCATCATCGACTGGGCGTGAGGGTAGCCCATGTCGCTAGCCTGCTCAATCAACTCCAGACCTTTCTGCTCATCTTTCTCGATGTTACGGCCTTCTAAGTAGCTTAGGCCCAGGTCGGTCTTCGCTTCGGGAAGCCCGCTGTCGGCGGCTTTCTTCAGCCATTCCATACCCTTTGCGGGGTCTGGCTTGATGGGGTCCTGGCCAGTAAGGTAAAGCATCGCACACGAATATTGGGCGTAGGGAACGCCTTGGGCTGCGGCTTTCTCAAACCATGACAAGGCTTTCGCCAGGTCTTTCTCCGTCCCGTCACCGTTGGCATAGCATTGAGCCACGAACAGCTGGGCGGAGGCTATTCCCTGCTCGGCGCCTTGGAGGAAGGCGGAGAAGGTGGAGGCATCCACCTTACCACCGTTCTGCTGAACCTTGCAGTTGGCAATCAAGAGCGGAACGTCTTGAAACTCAGCTGTGTCGCACTGCTCAAACAACGAGATGGCCTTGCTGAGGTCCTGAGCGGTGCCGAAGCCCTGCATATACATGTTGCCAAGCAGATAGAGGCTCTGCTGGTCTCCTTTCGAGGAGGCTTTCTCGGCATATTCGAAGGCACGGGAGCCAACTTGGTTGCTGCCTGGGCGGGCATAGAGTTGGGCTAAGGTGCGCTCTGACACCAGTGAGCCTGACTCGGCGGCTTTTTCAAACCATCCGAGAGCCTGGGTGGTGTCGTTGTTCAGCAGGCAGCAGGTGGCGTAGGTCTCTGCACCTTTGATACTGCCGGTGTTGGCCAGTGCCTTGCTCCATTCCGTCAGTTTCAACGGCTGGGCTTCCTTGTAATAGCCCTCGGAGGAGAGCTGACCGTTGTAGATATCGACAAGGCGCTCAATGGTGGCGCTGTCGCCTTGATCTCCCAAAATCTCCAGCCAATGCACCGATGAGGCGGTGTCGGGAGGAGTGGTGTGGATATAGTAGTCGGACAAAAAACGACAGGCGGATGGAAGACCGGCCGAACCGGCGGCTTTCAGCATCTCCAGGCCCTTGGCGGTCTTTGAGGCTTTGCCCGATTGAATGAGTTTCATCGCTTTGGTTGCCGTCTTGCTGGCTTTCAACGTGTCGGCGGTGGCGGACGGAGCGCTTTCCTGACCTGTGGCACACAATGCCATGGAGAGCAGCAAGCCTAATGTCAATGTTCTTTTATGCATGGTTCTTTTCGTTTA
>OMUD01000076.1 GCA_900314125.1 uncultured Prevotellaceae bacterium
GTACACGTCCAATTTTGACGTCTTGCCAGACTGAAGGGTAACCCCTACCTTTGTACTGAACTTAAATTTTCAGTTTTATGATCAGTACCAAAGATTTTGAAAAGCTCTGGTTTCTGTACCAGACAGAGGGCGTCCCGAAGGGTTTGTCCATAAACACATTCTGTGAGAACAACGGCATCAACTATGAAACGTTCAACACATGGTTTAAGAAGACCCACCGAGCGGTATGCAAGGTGGAAGTGACTGGAGGTCCTTCTGAACGTCCTACTGAAAAAGGCCATCAGCCAGATGGTAAAGATTTCCGAAGCCATGGTGGCATTCTTGTCAGCATCCGAACACGTGAAGGCTTAATCATCCGCAAGGGCGGGCTCAGCTACCAGGAGCTAAGGGAACTGGTGGAGAAACTGGAGGTGCTATGCTGACAATCAACGGACTCCGGAACTTCTATTTTCTCCCGCGCCTTCATGACATGCGTTGCAAGGCTCAGCGCATAACAGAGATCATCCGCAGCTGCTACAACCGGGATCCGCTGAACGGTGACGTATACATCTATATGTCGAAGAAATGTGACAAGGTGAAAATGGTGCACTATGAGAACCACGCATACTATCTCCATGAGAAGACTTTCGAGCAGGGTTACCGCTTTGTTAAGGTGGAAATTGAGGAGGGAACTGCGGTGTACAAGATAGACTGGAGAGACCTTGTTGCTGTGTTGGAAGCACCTGTTGTAAAGACGTTGAGGCTGAGGTGAATGCAACAAGCAAAGTAAATTCAATATTAACGTTAATTAACTGAACGTCAATTAAATAAACCAACTCAAAGCTTGCGTAATTCAGATATTTTTCGTAACTTAGTAGCATGAAAGAAGACTTCATGTCAGCTGAGGAATTGAGCCGGAGAATACTGAATCTGCGCAGGCTTGAGGAGAGTGAGACCCGCTCCCCCGAATGTTTTGACCCCACTGCTGATATGGAGAATCCTGAGGAAATCCGCCGGTATGCCCTTTTCATCCATGACTTGTACCTGGAGGGGCAGAAGACAATATCCCGCTTGACGGATGAGTTGTCTGCAATGCGGGAAATGCAGGCAAATGGCAATTCCACCATAGAACGCCAGACTGCACTGATAGAGAAGCTGTACAAGAAGATTGATGAGCTGACCGAGGCGAACAAGGCCTTGGCCAAAAGCAATGCCCGCCTCACCGAACAGCTGGCTGTGGCCAACGAGGAGCGGTATGGTTCCAGAAGCCACCGGGGCTCATCAAAGGGGAAGAAACATGATGATGGCCGTGACCGCAACAGGGAACGGGACAACTTTGACGGAAACATGCAGACTGGTCCGGCTGCGGAATCTGCAGCCACAAGCGATTGTGATTCTGATGAGGTTGTTGAACCGAAGCACCGAACCGGCGTTGATCCGCTCCGGCTTGGCAGCACCTACAACACGATGGGCGCATCCGAGGTGGTGGAGCACCGCTCTAGCACAGACCGCCTTCCTGAAGGAGCCGTACTGATCCGCAGGAGATACCGCAGTTCTTTTGAGCGCGTGACTAAAATCATCCAGCACAAATACGAGATGCTGGTGTTCAAGGACAGGGACGGTAGGATGCATGAGGCCTATATGCCGGCTGAAGGTGAGCCGCAATATATCGACATGCTTCCAGGCACCCATGCCTCCGCAAGCTATATGGCAGGACTGGCTGTTGACAAGTATGTGATGCACACACCGTTCTTCCGTTCCCTCTCCCGCCTGACCCTCTCCAGGATGAGCATAAGCCGTCAGACCCTGGTCAACTGGGCGCGGACCGGTGCGGAATGGCTGGGTCATCTGATACCGAGCCTGAAGGATGCGCTGTTCAGCAGTGAACCGGTGGTCAACTGCGATGAGACTTGGACCCGCGTGGTGCTTGACGGAAAGAAAAAATGCTATATGTGGTGCATGGTGAACAGGGAGAGCAGGACTGCCATGTTCTTCTATGACAAAGGAAGCCGCTCGCGCGCAACGCTCAGGGAGTTCGTCGGCGGCCACAAGGTCACTGCACTGCAGAGTGACGGATACAACGTGTATGCGTTCCTTGACGAAGAGGTGGTCGACTGCACCCACTTGTGCTGCATGGCACATGCCAGGGCGAAGTTCAAGAAGGCGCTGCTGCAGGGACAGTGTGCAGAGGCTGGAAGGATGCTGGAACTTATCGGCGCGCTTTACCACAGGGAAGAGACATATCGGAGGCAGAATCTCAGTCCCGGTGAGGTGCTCAGGGAGCGGCAGTCTGAGCAGTCGCAGAAGATAAAGCGGGACATACGTGAGGAACTTGACAGGCTGATGGGAGGATATATCGGCACGGGAGACTCTCTCCTGGCCGGGGCTGTCAGATATATGCACAACCTTTGGGATCCGTTGTTCAGATATATGGAAGACGGCAGGTACAGCATCGACAACAATATAAGCGAGAGGGCGATACGTCCCTTCACGATGGAACGCAAGAACGCACCGGTGTTCTGCAGCCACCGTGGCGTGGAAGTGTCAGCCATCTACCACACCATTATCGAGACATGCAGGATGATGGGATACAACGTATATGATTATCTCCACAAGTTCTTCACTGAGATAATCATGGGGCGGAGGGACTATGAAAACCTGTTGCCAAACACCATCGGCATACCTGTCATGACTAATAATCGTTAAAAATCAAAACCAGTTTTACGCAGAAACCACGTTAAAGGATGTTGAATAACATCTTTCAACTGGGGTACGTCAAAATTGGACGTGTAC
>OMUD01000065.1 GCA_900314125.1 uncultured Prevotellaceae bacterium
ACAAGCACGAAAGCAAGAAGACTGAGGGAACACAGGGTCGCAGCACCAAGACCAAAACCCCAATCTTCGGTATGATACAGCGTGACGGCAATGTCGTTGCCATGAAGGTGGATGACACAAAGGGTGCTACCTTGATGCCAATCGTGTCACAGTTCGTTGAGAACGGTGCAACAACTTATACTGACGAGGCAAACATCTACAACAGCCTTACCAAGAACGGTTATGAGCACCTTTTCGTTAACCACTCGCAGCGCGAATACGTCCGTGCCAATGACATCCATACCAACGGCATTGAGGGCTTTTGGGCACATTTCAAGCGTGTCATTTTCTCTACCTATCACTGTGTCTCCAAGGACTATGTACAGCGTTACATAGACGAACAGGTGTACCGTTGGAACACCCGCAAGATGTCCGCATCGCATCGCTTTGAGGACATGTTCAAGAAGGCTGTGAAGTCGTTTGAGTATGCTGACGTTCTTAGTCTTTCAAGTGTTGTCAGCATTGAGCATTTCAAGGCATATAGGGTTATGTACTATAACCTTTGGAAATCCACCCATTGCGCATAAGAAAAGCGAATCAGAACGATTCGCCCATATGTTCGAGAAGTCCATTTGACTTGTTCGTAAATGGTCTGAGATTGGAGTTGGGCTTGTGGCTGCTTAACGATAGTTAGACAACCCCACAGTACCGTGAGGTGTTTCCTTTTGGAAATTATGCCCCCAATATGAATCTTTTGCCCCAAATGTTTTCAAATTGATACGTATATTCTGCAATTCAGATATAACTTCAATTAATTTACTGAAAGTTGTTTCTGCTTGTTTTGACAAGTTCATATCAATGTGAGAAAGAGCATTTGAAATCATTAATAACTTTTCATCAGGCGAATTAAATGCTTGATTCGAGGAAGAGTCCGTATTACTAATTACTGTTTTTAAATCAGCCTCAAGGTTTGCTATTGTATGATATAATCTTTCTTGAGTGTCTATATCAGAACCTTCTTTTATTATCTTCTTTACCGACTCCTTCACAATTCTATGTAAATCAGATTCTCTAAGTTTAATTATTTGTTTCATATTACTTTCTAATTATTAGTTTATTCTTTACAATATAAATATCACGACAAGAGAGAAAAAGTTGTTGGGATATTGGCTATTTGAGATATTTGCATTATATTTGCGTTGAAATGATAATTATATTAGGAACAAGCAACAAGCATATGAAACAGGAAAAACAAGTTGTTGACGAAAACGTGGAGTATTTCTTGAGAGAGGGAATGCTGCCAAACGGTATTAAACCGATTGTAATGAGTAACGTGGAGGAATATCTTCGTTCACAAGGTGCTATAAACACCCAAGAATTATTAGAAGTTATAAACAAATATAGATAATGCAACAGTCCATTGTAATTAAAATTAGATATGAAGTGTATTACGCCCAAAAGTTTGTAAATGAAGTTGAGAGGGTGTTAAATGAGAATACACGTGATTTGAGGGGTACTTCTGAAAGGGTAGCACAAGTTGGTTTTTGGATAGGTAATCTTTTGTTGTTTATTCAAAGGTTAGGAAACCTTGCAGATTTTGGTCATTATACAGTTTATGATAATTACATAGGTTTTAACACGAACATGTATGAGGAAGGTATTGGCGAGTTGTTCTTCAATGTGTACTTTGACAAAGAGAGAAAAAAGTATATTGTATATGTTTTGGATGCAAATTGGGATTTCAAGAACAACCACCTTTATGATACGATGTATGAGAACAAATCAAAAGAAAGCCTTATGAAACTCATTCAAGAGGCTGTTCATGAGGCTTTAGTGAATATTAACTAAAATAATAATCGGGGACAACAGGTATATAGTTCCCATATTTTAACTTTGTATTACCGTGATGTTCATATGTTGATAATTGATAGAAGTTTTTTACGACCCCAAGAATGGCATTATATGATTTTTTATAGTCTTTCTCCTCAACATAATACTGTATAAAGTCAAGAGGAATCTTTTCAAGTATCTGCTCGGTCGGGGTAAGTTCCACCTTTTTGATGGTTTCCAAACTCTCTGATGCACACAGATTACTCCCTTCAAGTATTTGAGACTTTATTTCTTCATAAAGACTTTTGTAAAATTTGTTGGGTGTCTTACCCTTGGATTCAATTTCTCTTATGAAATCCTCAATAGTCATGCTGGCATAAGCCCCTAATTGACGAAGTTGTATCTGGGAAAAATCCTTAAATTCTTTTACTAACATAATATGCAGGATTTACTATTTGGTGAGTAGTTTTACGAAACACAATGAATTGTTTGGAAGATGATATTCCAGTTTCCCATTGTCACGAAGTTCCATGAGCAGACGGCCTAACAGGTTGGGACCTACATACTCGCAATCCACGAGTTTTGTACCCCATGTGTCGGCTGTCTTCTTGGGGAAGGAGGTCTGGTCTTCAACAATGAAAGAGCCTTTGGTGCAAAGCAGCGTATCATGGAAATCCTGACTTTGCTCAAACTTGACGGAGAGACAGAACTTCATCGCATCTACGATGATGCTGCCCCAGTCACTTCGCCGATGCGTCTTCTCCCAATGCTTGGCAGTATATTTAGGATTGGTAGCTCTATACACTGCATTGATGGGTTCTGAATCCGTGAACTTCATCATCTGAAACAGCTGCTCGGTGTTCTTGAACTGGATGCCGTTCACCATCAAAGGGGTACGGGCGAAATTTCCGAGTATGCCCCATTCGTCAGTCGTCTTCCGAATGCAGACACACCTGTCCGCAGGGTATCGTTCGATGGAATAATACGCCGGATAATGCTGCTGGATGAAAGGTGCGATACTGTAGAAACTCATAATGCTGTCATTTTATCTCTGTCTGAGAACCCTCTATCAGTTGCTTCTTGTTATCCAACTGCACCTGGTCAACACGGACAATCTTCACCTGCCGGTCATTCAAGACAGCCCTGTTGGTGCCTAATGAGGGATTCTTCCAGTTGAACGGCCATACTATAAAATCGACACCGATGGAGAGAAGAAATGCTGACGCGGCTTTCTCGCCTTCGAGGTCAACTTTTCCCGTGAGTTTCTTGGCAAGGTACTTGCGAAAGTCCTTGCCGTCAAGAGAAAACTTGTCAGGGATTGGCTCCCCAAGTTTTTCAGCGGCTTGATGAAGTATAGCAGGGGTGACCGGCTCTTTGAAGGCGATGTAATTGTCCTCGCGCTTGTCGGGAACCTCCACGCTGTAAACGTAGAACTGATTGGCATTCGGATTCGCTCCGGCATAGTGCGCTGCGGAGCGATAGTGTGAGGTTACATATACGCCATAGCCGAATTTTACCTTGCCATCTCCTTCGAGAGCATGGGCAAGGTCAAATTCCGAGAAGAGGACAGGCGAACCATGATAATATATCTCCATAAAAGCATCATATTTAAGAAACAAAATTAGCATTTTCCGCTGAGACTGGCAAAAATATTGAGTTAAGTAGTGTAAAATCGTTTCTTTTTTCACGCAAAAACATTAACTTTGCAAGATAGAGACATCATGTTTCAGACAAAATGCAAACTGACGGACACAGAATCTGGCATTGGCTATGGTCTGGTGTTCAAGAATGGTTTCAAGTATTGACTTTGCCTACAAAAGAAAAGTAGCCCACCTGTTGCGAGTGTCAGGTGGGCTTTTGGGTTTACAGGAGCGACCGACATCGGTGGATAACGGTGGATAACGGTGGATAACGGTGGATAACGATTGATAACGACCGATAACAGGGCTCAGCGGAAAATCAGTGGGGATAAGCATAAATTTTAGCTAATCTGAAAAGAAAGAACTATTCATCGACAATACCTCTTAAAGAAGCTCTGAAGTTCTTTATCTTGGCATTGAATGATTCAGCAGACGCATTTGATGAACGGTTGTTGTAGAAGTTTAGGATGTCATCGTAATGTTCGTAGAATGTAGCCGCAATAACATTGAATGAGTGGAACCCTGCTTCTTCCACCTTGTTGTACCATTTCGCCATGGAAAGTCTCGCAGCGTCCTTTATGGTATTCTTGGCGAAAATCATTCTCAGAGAATGTGACAAAGAATAAGCTTCTTTCAGCTCTGGAAATTCCCTGAACAGCACCACAGCCCTATTCTTCTGTAATTCAGTCCACTTTTCTGCGGATTTGAACAGCAGGTATCTGCTCCTTGCCAGCAGTTCCTTTTTCGTGTCACCGTTCTCATACCTTACTGGCATGTATGGCTCTCCCATTAGCCTGGCATTCTCCATTTCATCGTTAGCCTCCTGTATGGCATCCCAACGTAGTTTTATCCTCATCTCCTGGACGGCGTCACAAGCCAGTTTCTGTATATGGAAACGGTCTATCACCCTCTTTGCATTCGGAAAGCACCATCTGACAATCTTACGCATTGAATCGGACAAGTCCAAAGCACCTCCTCAACGGTGCCCAGAATATCCTCTGGTATGTGCTCCAGAGCATTTATCACATCCTCAGATCTGGTTCCCCTCACCACTGCTGCAAGACAACGTTCGCGTCCGTGGCGGTCACGGTTGGTGAGGATGGTGTAAATCTCACCGTTGGACAGGCTTGTCTCGTCTATTGCCATGTTCTTACCCACGTTGTCGGGGAAGACCAGCCATTCATCGGCATGATCAAACTCGCTCCAGGTACGGTAACCACTCAGCACATCCTTGTACTGCCGCTCAAGTGTGTTGGATTCAACATGGTAATAATCCTCAAGCGTACGGCAGGTCACCGGGGATGTGTCCATACGTCTCTTTTAAAAAAGCCGCGAAACTCTTCGAGTAACGCGTTCCCTCTGCTGTCAGCTTAATAGGCAGGACAAAACTCTTTCCACTGCGCAAGTCTACCCAACGACGGCGACGGTCAACCAGTACAACCTTGTGGTCACGAATCGGGAAGTCTGTGATGTTTGTTGGTGAAGTGAAACCTTTGGACTCAAAATGAACATCATTCTGAAGTGAAATATTCATCTTCTCATCAAGATGAATGTGAGCTTCTGACTCATCATAATCATCACGATCAACGTAGGTTATATCTCTGATATCAAAATGTTCTACTACCTCTGAAGGGAGAACTAAACGGGCTAATGCCAATAAACCTTTGTCTAACATATGACAAAGGTAGATAATAATATTATATCTTCAAAATTATTTATGCTTATCCCCACTGATTTTTCGCTGAGCCCAAAAGACAGGGAAGCACGACTTTTGGGGTAAAACAAAAGCGTTGTAAATCATAGACTTACAACGCTTTTTCTTTTCTTTGCAAGTGAATGAACTGCTTGGGTTGAAATCTGATTGACTACCCCCGTAAGTCATTCATTTTGCTCTCAGCGGAGAGAGAGGGATTCGAACCCCCGGTGCCTCTCAGCACGACGGTTTTCAAGA
>OMUD01000043.1 GCA_900314125.1 uncultured Prevotellaceae bacterium
TGCAGCCACAGTTAGCAAGTGGTGTACCAATTCTTCCCAGCCATCTTTGGACATGCTAAGCAAAATTGCAGCAGCCTTAAAGGTGGATTATACAGAACTAGTAAGAATTAAGCGCATCCATGGCGAAGAAGAATAACGGAAAATATGATTCTGGGGTCAACATCATGGGTAGTGTTCCAAACTACAGTGTGATGCTTGATTACATCAGTGATACATACGGTAACACTGAAGGCAGTACTGGTGCCTTTGAGTTTAGGACAGAGAAATCCCTGCAACGATTTGTATCTGCTATAGAATCCTGTATTCTCAAATTTAGGAATGATACTCATCAGAAACTGTTCTTCGATGCCATTGCGGATAAAACATTTTCGGTACAGGAGAGATTGGTCATCTTGTTTTGGCAACTGACCTATTCAAATCTTCTCTTCTCCCGAATAACTGCTGAAGTGTTTATGAAGGCAGTTTATTCTGGTCGTATCACCATTACGGCTGAAGAGATTACCAATTTCTTGCGCTTTATAAAGGAAACAGAGAATGGAGAGTTGGATTGGAGCGAAGACACCATTAAGATTTCAGGAAGCAAGTATCTCACCATCATGAAGAAACTTGGACTTGCTGATGGGGCCATCAAGAAAAGTATTGTTCATCCTGTCATTACAAACAGTCTATTTGTTTACTATATCCGGTATATCCAGACCATAACAGATGATAAGACTCTGCACAACCCATACATCATTTTCTCGTTCAGTGAAGAACAGAATCTGATTAACCGATTGAAAAGGATTGAGAATATTCAATATTGGGACGTCACCCAAATTGGTAATGAAATAACTATAGATTTGAAATAATATGGCTTCTACTTATATTCAAGAACACAACCGGTTATTCGGTGACCTGACGGCAGCGTTGGGTCGTGACCTTGCCCATCTTTCTTCTGAAGCTAATGGTGGTAGGAGCATTCTGTTCGTTTATCCACCTGTTGACGAAGAGAAGTATATCGAGGAGGCAAAGCGTAGGTTTACTGAGGGATATGAGTTCATTGACCTCCGACAACTATTTGTGGAGTTTGTCGATTCAAAAGGGCTTGACAAGTTCCGTCGGCAATTCAAGAATATGGGAACAGAGGTTTTTGTCAGCCAGAACTATACAGAAGGAACATTCTATAGCTTCCTGATGAAACGGATAGTAGATTCCGCTGCAAAGGGCGTCTCTCCGATATTGATACATACAGGTGTCATCTACAAGATGGGGTTCTCCAACCAGAATATCATGGAAGACCCTGATGTGATGAAGTTCCAGAAACCACTTGTGTTTTTCTATCCTGCGTTGATAAAGAATGAGACTATCTATTTCCTCGACCTGCAGCCAGCCTCCAAATATCGCTGTGTGGTTATTATGTAATATATATATTACTTATGAATATGACAAAGATAAAAGATATACTTTCAATTCGTCTCGAAGATGACATCAAGAGTGTGATTGACCTCAACCAGCAGGATGAGAATAGCATCATGGATGAACTTAATGGCTTCATCCTGACTGAGAGCCTTGCCAAGCATCTGGCAGACTTCTGTGACTTCTTCACCTCAAATACAGCCCAACCGGGATTGTGGCTGAGTGGCTTTTATGGTTCAGGAAAGTCATACTTCTCCAAGATGATAGGTTTCCTGCTAAAGAATCCCACTCTTCAAGGTACTTCTGTTCGTGACCGTTTCCAGAACAAACTTATAGGATTGCCCAATGCTGGTTTGCTTCAAAACAGCATTAACGAACTGGGGCGCACCAACAACCACATTGTGCTCTTCGATGCAGCCAAGACTACTGGCAATCATGGTATCAGCTACATGATGATGGGTGCATTCCTCAAATCATTAGGACTTAACGATGACTGGGTAGGCATCATTGAATTCAATTTGTTGATGAGTGGTCGTTATCTGGCTTTCTGTGATAAAGTCAAACAGAAGTTTGGCGAGTCATGGCCCGATCGTCGTAAGAATATGGATGAAGTGTATGACACTTTAGAGGACACCATGCTTGACGGCTTCTGTTCTGAAAGTGCTTACGACGAGATGCGTGAGGCAGCCAAACTGCGCATACAAGACTACGATGCCGTCAAACTGCAAGATGACTTGTCCCGCTATCTTGAAAAGAATACAGATATTCGTATCGTATTCATGATTGACGAGGTGAGCGAGGCGATTGCCCAGAAGAAAATCAACATTCTTGACCTTGAAGGAATGGCAGAAGCGCTCGCAGCTCTTGGTCGCAAAGTTTGGACCATTGCCATTGCCCAGCTTCAGTTGGATGATGTCATCAATGGCACTAATGTCAATCGTAGTCTGCTCACAAAGATCATTGACCGTTTCAAGAAACGTATCCCCATTGCAGCCGAGGAAGTAGATATGATTATCCGTAAACGTCTTTTGGCCAAGACTGCTGACGGTAACGACCTCTTGCAGGACTACTTTAAGAAGAATAGCGGCAAGATTTCCGACATTACCAATATTGTAGGAACGGGTCTCAACAAGACAACCGACGCACAAACATACGCGGATTACTTCCCATTCTATGAGCATCAGTTCAAGATGCTTCAGTACTTCCTGTTTGGTACCCAGAAGCTTGTCAAGACACAGGTGGGTACTCGTGGTATGTTGATTTCAGCATTTGACGTACTGAAGAAGGAAGCTCTTTCCGACAAGGACTTCCACACCCACGTTAATGCCTCTCAACTTTGCCGACAGGCAGAAGAAGCCGTGGCAGAGTCGCTGCGTAAAAGGTATGACCAGGCCGATGAACATCTAAGGGAATTGAATCTTCAATTTATCAAAGGACGTGATATGCTGCAAACCATTCACTTCTTGACGAATTCGGGTGCCAAGACAACGGCAGAGAATATTAGCCGTGCATACGTCAATTGTCCTGACGATTATTTCTCTGTACTTGAAGAAGTCAAGAAGGCTTGTAAGAAACTGGCCGATGATGAGATCCTCATCCTTTCCGGCGATGAATACCGTATCACCAGCGAGACCCAACAGCGCATCTTTGAGATGATGAACAACATCGACATTGCCAATTATCGCATCAAAGGCGAAATTACCAAACAGGTGAAGCAATTGTCGCTTGTCCGTGGTGCGCAGAATCTGACTGTTGACTCGGTCAATGTAGGATTCGCTCTTCAGTCAGACAGTGGCGAACCACTTTCTACTGGCGGTGATCAAGGCATGAAGGTAGTGTTCCATGACATCCTCAGTGTTAAGCCTTCTTTTAATGAGTATGTCGAACACGTTAAAGAGGAAACGCAGTCGCAGAAGGGCATCATAAGTATTGTGCCTTCTTCCGATTACGCAGCAGAAATACAAAAGATTGCAGAGGACATTCTTCGCATCAGCTATATTAAAGATGTGCCTAATCTCACTTCTGAGGAAAAGAAGGTTGTGGACGAGATAGCCAGTTCTTTGGAGAGTAAAACGGCACAGTTGGAACAGGTTATCGTGAAGTCGTATGCCAACGGTGTACTTGTCTATCTCTATAATGCCAGCATCATGATAGCTCAGAATGCGGCAGCCATCATTAAGGAGGCTGAACTGAAGATGTATAGCAATATCTATACCAAACGCCTTGGTGGTTCACTGAAAGACAGTGTGGCTCTTCAACTGCTGAAAGCGGCTCAGAATCAGCTCCAGAACGTCATCGGTCAGCAACCTGACTTCTTGTTCTTTGATACCACAGGACAGTTCATTGGTGACCAACTACCGGTCATCACAGAAATGATGGCACAAATGGCATCCTATAAGAATGGTGCTGATCTGGAACGTGACCTCGCTGCAGCTCCTACCGGCTATAGCTTTGGTACGATATTCTCGACTTTGGCAGCACTCTTCCGTGCCAGCAAGGTTGTCATCAAGTACAACAACCAGGAATACCACTCTTGGCAGCAGGAAGGAGCTAAGGAGCCATTTGCTAATTCGAGAAACTTCCAACGTGCTTCGTTCAAGGCCATCACCAAAAGTCTGACTTATAATGAGAAGCGTGACATTGTTGACACCTTAAAGGACTGCCGTTACAAGGAACTGACAGGAAATAATCTCAGTTACAACATGAATGACTTTGAACTTGTTGCTGCCATCCAGTCACTTGCAGTCACAGAGATTCATAAAGTCAATAATCAGATATGCAACGACAATGAGCGTGAGCGTATCTTCCGACGTTCCCTTGCTGCAAAGGAAGTGCTTCGCCAATATGCAGGAACAGTCACGGAGTACAACTACTTCAATACAGCTCGGACATTCCTTGGTGACAACGAAAACGAGGAGTTTTGCAAGGCTGTAGAGAAGATAGAGGCAGACATTCGCTTCATTGATACCAATATGCGTGAGATTGAGTATCAAAAAGATTACTTCCTCGACGTAAAGAACGAACTGGAGTTTGTGGGTTCTCCAATGCAGTCTTTTGACCAGATTC
>OMUD01000075.1 GCA_900314125.1 uncultured Prevotellaceae bacterium
GGAAGTAGTTCTGCATAGAGAACATACCCTTCTTCATCTCACCACCATACCAAGTGTTGATAATCACCTGCTCACGGGAAGTGGTGTTGAAGGCAACACAAGTCTCAGAGTTCAGACCGAGTTCCTTGTAGTTGTCAACCTTAGCCTTAGAGGCATTGTAGATCACAAAGTTAGGCTCAAAGTTTGCCAACTCAGCCTCAGTTGGCTGGATGAACATGTTCTTGATGAAGTGAGCCTGCCATGCCACCTCCACGATGAAACGTACAGCGAGGCGGGTAGCTTCGTTGGCACCGCAGAAAGCGTCAACCACATAGAGTTCCTTGTTGCAGAGCTCCTTGATGGCGATGTCCTTCACTGTGGCCCAAACATCCTCAGACATTGGGTGGTTGTCGTTCTTGTACTCCTCAGAAGTCCACCATACCTTATCGTGTGACTGTGCATCGTCAACGATGTACTTGTCCTTAGGTGAACGACCTGTGAAGATACCGGTCATCACGTTGACTGCGCCGAGCTCAGTCACCTGACCTTTGTCGAAACCTTCAAGACCTGCTTTGGTCTCTTCCTGGAACAGCACCTCATAAGAAGGGTTGTGAGCAATCACCTTAGAACCGGTGATTCCATACTTTGCTAAATCTAAATTTGCCATTTTATACTATAGATTAATAATATTGAGTCATTTCACTCCGTTTGATTGGTTCGCCCAATCCATGCTAAGCCGTCTTTATACTTCTTTCTGCTTCAAGCAAAATGCTGTGAATCCTAAAATATATCTTTCAGCCAGTCATTCAATCGTAAAAAAATGCCGTCCTGTTTTTGCTTTTGAACCTTGCGCTATTTTACCTTGCAAAGATAACACATTTTTTTTGTTTAAGCATCAAGTTTGTGCTTTTTTCATAAAAAAAATTGAAATTATGATAAAATTTCCCTGAAAATATAAACAGTTATAGCCGCTTTGCAAAATCAGTATAGCAAAATGTAAATATAATGTAATATTTTTTTCTTGTTGTAATCATAAAATCTTTATTCAGCAGATAGGGAAATCCGATTTTTTTATTTACTTTTGCATAACTAATGCTTAATCTGTTAACTGCAGCAAATCGACGATATGAAAAAGAAAATAGTATTCATCACAGGCGCAGGCATATCTGCTGAGAGCGGTATCAGCACTTTCCGCGACAGCGACGGCCTGTGGGAAAAATATCCTGTACAGGTGGTGGCGAGCATAGAAGGCTATCATCGTGACCCGGAGCTGGTAATCAATTTCTATAATGAGCGTAGAAAGCAGTTGCTCGACTGCAAGCCTAACGGTGCCCATCGGCTGGTGGCTGAACTGGAGAAGATGTATGACGTGACGGTGGTGACTCAGAATGTGGACAACCTGCATGAAAAAGCGGGAAGCACCAACATCATCCACTTGCATGGTGAGCTGATGAAGGCTACCTCAAGCCGCAATCCTAACGACCCTCGGTGCATCGTGACCCTCGATGAGGACCATCTGGAGATTAAGATGGGCGACAAGGCGAAGGACGGCTCACAGCTCCGTCCGTTCATCGTGTGGTTTGGTGAGGCGGTTCCGATGATTGAGCCTGCAGCCCGTGAGGTGATGGAGGCAGATATCCTTGTGATTGTGGGGACTTCGCTCAACGTTTATCCTGCAGCAGGACTTGTGAACTATGCAAAACCTGATGCCAAACTCTTCCTCATCGACCCGAAGCCAGTGCAGGCACCAACATTGATGGATATCCACTACATTCAGAAAGGTGCGTCGGAAGGGATGAAAGAATTGGTGGAACTGCTTAAAGAACAAGAATAAAAATGTCAAAAGCCACTCGATTCAACCGTCAGATGCTTGCCGGAACCGGCATCTTCGCCATCATTCTGCTGGCGTGCGTGTTCGGTATGCTCTATTATTCGTTCCAGAACCATGAGGACACGCGTCCCGTTTCCAATCTCTACAGCATTCAGTTTGCCAAAGGATTCTCTGATTCCGTGAAGGTGGTGGTGAACGACTCTGTCCTCTTCTGCGGCAAGGCCAGCGACAGCCTGCTGATTGCGGCTGACGGCGACCCCCGCCAGAACATGATTTCTGTGAGCGACATCACGAGCGGCGAGACCTTCAACAAAGACCTTCCTGTGGAACCCACAGTGGTGAGGGTGGGCAACGAAGGAGGACTTAATGTGGAAACCTCACGCATGATGTCACCGATTCATTGAAAAGAACCTTCATTAATAGTAATTTACGAGTAAAGCATGCACATCGCTATTGCCGGAAATATAGGAAGCGGAAAGTCCACACTCACGCGGATGCTGGCCCGCCATTACGGTTGGGAAGCACGGTTTGAGGCAGTGGACCACAATCCCTATCTGGAGGACTACTATGGCGATATCCACCGTTGGTCGTTCAACATGGAGGTGTATTTCCTGAAGGAGCGGTTTCGCGACCTGCTTGCCATAGCAGGTTCCGACCATACTATCGTACAGGACCGCACCATTTATGAGGGCGTCTATGTGTTTGTGGCCAACAACCGCGACATGGGACATCTGTCGGAACGAGATTACCATACATATATGGACCTGTTCGACAACATGATGGAAGTGGTGCGAGAGCCCGACCTCATGATTTACCTCCGTGCATCAGTGCCGCATTTGGTGTCCAACATCCAGAAAAGGGGGCGTGGATATGAGCAGACCATCAGTCTGGAATATTTGCAGAACCTGAACCGCCGTTACGAGGAATTCATCTATCAGAAATACAAGGGCCGAGTGATGACGATTGAGAAAGATGGTATCGACTTTTTGAACGAGCCCAAAGATTTCTCTGCCATCGTTGACCGCATTGATGCTACGCTCTTCGGACTTTTCCCTCCGGAATCCGACTGAATTCAGACACAAAGGGACGGATCCCTTTCGCAAGAAGTAAAACTAAACACATACACAATATGCATATCGCCATCGCAGGAAACATAGGAAGTGGAAAGACCACACTCACGCGGATGCTGGCTCATCATTACGGCTGGACTCCCCGTTTCGAACCCGTTGACAACAACCCTTATCTCGCAGATTTCTATGCTGACATGGCCCGATGGTCGTTCAATCTGCAAATCTATTTCCTCAACAAACGTTTCAAGGAAGTAGTGGAAATATCACGCTCCAAAGAGGTGGTGATTCAGGACCGCACCATCTTTGAGGATGCCCGCATCTTTGCGCCCAATCTCCATGCCCAGGGCATGATGAGCGACCGAGACTTCGACAATTACTGTGACTTGTTTGACTTGATGATGTCGCTTGTCAACCTTCCCGACCTGATGATTTACATCCGTTCAAGTATTCCGACGTTGGTGTCGCAGATCCAGAAGCGTGGGCGCGAGTATGAACAGACCATGCGGCTGGACTATCTGAAGGGGTTGGAGGACCGCTATGAGAACTGGATTTCCACCTACAAAGGTCCGCTCATCATCATCGACGGCGACCACTGTAAATTCGGTGAGAATCCAGAGGATTTCAAGCATGTAGTGGACCTTATCGACGCCAAGCTTTTCGGCCTGTTCCCTGTGGAATGAGCGGTGGCGGTACCCTTTGGGGTGAGGGAGTTGACCCCTTTTTGCCTTGGGATAAAGTGTCTTAATGAAAAGCAATAGTTTAACTAAACAATACTAACTAACAACCCTAAAAAAAGTAGAGAATTATGAAAAACCTGAGAATGTACATCAACGGCAAGTTTTGTGAGAGCCGTAGCGGTAAATGGATTGACGTGCTTAATCCTTCAACAGAAGAAGTGATATCCCGTCAGCCGGAAGGCACGATAGAGGATGTGAACGAAGCGCTCGACGCGGCGAAGGCTGCGCAAAAGTCATGGGCAAAAGTGCCGATTATTGAGCGTGCCGCTTATCTCCGCAAGCTTGCTGACGGCATCCGGGCCCGCAGAGAGGAGTTCATCGACATCATCATGCGTGAGCAGGGAAAGACCCTCACTTGGGCTACCGTAGAGGTTGATGTCACCGCTGAGTATTTTGACTATATGGCTTCATTCGCCCGCCATATCGAGGGTGAGATCATCCCGAGCGACCGCCCGAATGAGACCATTCTGCTGACGAAAAAACCAATCGGCGTGGTGGCAGGAATCCTCCCTTGGAACTTCCCGTTCTTCCTGATTGCCCGTAAGGCTGGAGCGGCGCTGATTGCAGGCTGCACGATTGTGATCAAGCCTTCACAGTTGACTCCAGAGAACTGTACTACGTTTGCGGAAGTTGTGGACCAGAGCGGTCTGCCTGCAGGCGTGATCAATATCGTGACTGGTAAGGGCAGTGTCATCGGCAACGAGATGGCAGGTTCTCCTAAGATTGACATCGTGAGCGTGACCGGTTCCGTTTCAGCCGGTGAGAGCATTATGGCCGCCGCTTCGAAAAACATTACGAAAGTGTCGCTTGAGTTGGGTGGAAAAGCCCCTGCGATTGTGTGCAAGGATGCCGACCTGGAGAAGGCTGCGCAATGGATTGTGGACAGCCGCATCGGTAATAATGGTCAGATATGCAACAACGCGGAGCGTGTCTATGTTCAAAAGGAGGTGAAGGCTGCATTCACCAAAATCCTTGTTGAGAAGATGAAAGCGGTGAAGGTGGGTGATCCGTGTCAGGACCACAGTGTGGATATGGGACCGCTTGTTGAGGCTCGTGCCTTGGAGAGCGTCACTGCCAAGGTGGCACATGCCATCGAGCAGGGTGCGGAATTGCTGTGCGGCGGTCACCGCGTGGGCGACAAGGGTTATTTCTATGCTGCCACCGTTCTCGACAACTGTCGTCAGGACATGGACATCATCCATGAGGAGACTTTCGGCCCGGTGATCCCGCTTGTGGAGTTCGACACCGTGGACCAGGCCATCGCCTATGCCAACGACTGTGAGTATGGACTGGCCTCGTCTGTGTTCACCAACGACATCAACATTGCCACGAAGGTGGCGCGTGAATTGGAGTTTGGCGAGACCTACATCAACCGTGAGC
Organism: uncultured Prevotellaceae bacterium; assembly: GCA_900314125.1. Lineage (GTDB taxonomy): Bacteria > Bacteroidota > Bacteroidia > Bacteroidales > Bacteroidaceae > UBA3839. The sequence continues at coordinate 4,998 of OMUD01000075.1, forward strand.
ATTTCGAGGCGATGCAGGGATTCCATGCTGGAGTGAAAAAATCTGGTATCGGCGGTGCTGACGGAAAACATGGTATTGAGGAGTATCTCGTCACCCATGTCACCTACCTCGACACTTACGACGATTGAAAAATAAATCCTACTGACCGATTTGGGTCGGAGTAGAGGGCTGTTTTGAAACAGATTGTCAGAAACACCCAACATTTAGAAAGGCTATATGAAGATAGGATTATTCGTACCTTGTTATGTCGATGCACTCTACCCAGAGGTGGGTGTATCGACATATAAGTTGCTCCGTTCGCTCGGATTGGACGTGGATTATCCGGAGAAGCAGACCTGCTGCGGTCAACCCATGGGCAATGCCGGGTTTGAACGGATGTCGGTTCCTTTGGCAGAGAAATACGACGACCTTTTCCGAAGTTTCGACTATGTTGTGGCGCCATCGGCCAGCTGTGCCGCCTACGTGCGGCTCTTTCATCCCGCTCAGCTGAAGGGGAAGATGCCAGACCACGACTGCCTGGCGAGTCGGAAGACCATGGACGTGGTGGAATTTCTCCACGACGTGCTCAAAGTGGAGAGCCTCCCCGCTGAGTTCCCTTTCAAGGTGAGTGTCCACAACTCCTGCCATGGTGTGCGTGAGTTGGGATTGTCCTCCCCGTCAGAGCGGAACGTTCCAAAGTTCAACAAGATCATCGACCTGCTGAAGCTCGTGAAGGGCATCACGGTGGTGGAGCCGGAGCGCCCGGATGAGTGCTGTGGTTTCGGTGGCATGTTTTCCGTGGAGGAGAAGGCCGTGTCCATGCGTATGGGTGCTGACAAGGTGCGCCGCCATTTGGCCACCGGTGCAGATTATATCACTGGCCCCGACTCGTCGTGCCTGATGCACATGCAGGGCGTGGCAGAGAAACTCGGGCTGCCAGCCAAGTTTATTCATGTAGTTCAAATTTTAGCTGCCGGATTATGAGTACACGACATTCAAAGGCTGCAGAGGCCTATCTGAAAGACGATGAGGTGGTGGATCGTCACGACCGCACTTTCTTCGGCGTGCGCGAGAAGCGCGACCGAATGGCGCACGACCTGCCGGAATGGGAGGATCTGCGCGATGCAGCCGACCGCATCAAGCGTCACACCGTCACCCATCTTGCCGATTATCTTGAGCAGTTCGAGATGAATGCAACCCGCAACGGCGTGAAAGTCCACTGGGCTGCCGATGCTGATGAATACAACCGGATTGTCATCAGTATTCTGGATGACCATCATGTGGAAAAGGTGGTGAAGAGCAAAAGCATGCTCACCGAGGAGTGTCACCTCAACCAAAGTCTTGAGGAACATGGCATAGAGGTGGTGGAGACCGACTTGGGCGAGCGGATACTGCAGATGATGCACTTGGCTCCGAGCCATATCGTGATGCCGGCGCTCCATGTCCACCGTGAACAGATTGGAGATTGCTTCCGTGAGCAGATTCCCGGTACGAAGGTCGACAACGACCCCACTTATCTCACACAGGTGGCACGTGAGCACTTGAGGCAGCAGTTCATGGAGGCGGGTGCGGGAATGACCGGCGCCAACTTCGGCATCGCATCCACGGGTGACGTGGTGGTGTGTACCAATGAGGGAAATGCCGATATGAGCACTTCGATTCCCAAACTCCACATTGTTTCGATGGGCATAGAGAAACTGATTCCCGACTATCAATCCATGGCAGTGTTCCAGCGGTTGCTGGCACGCTGCGGCACAGGTCAGGAAACAACGGTCTATACCAGCCATTTCCGAGGTCCACGTCCTGGTGGGGAAATGCATATCGTGCTTGTCGATAACGGTCGCAGCAGCATATTGGGAAATCCTGAGCACTGGCAGACCTTGAAATGCATGAGGTGCGGTGCCTGCATGAACACCTGCCCGGTCTATCGACGCTCTGCTGGCTACAGCTACACCTATTTCATTCCGGGACCTATCGGGGTGAATCTGGGCATGCTTCGCGACCGCTCGCGCTATTATGACAATGTGTCGGCATGCTCGCTCTGCTGTTCCTGCGACAACGTGTGCCCGGTGAAGGTGGATTTATCTACTCAGATTTATCGTTGGCGGCAAAGTCTCGACTCCGATGGCCATGCCGACAGCATGAAGAAATTCATGTCGAAGGGAATGAAGTTCCTGTTCACCCATCCTTCGCTCTACACTGGTACGCTGAAGATGGCGCGCGCGATGAACTGGATGCCCCACTGGCTCACCAATTGCAAGATGAATCCGTGGGCATACGGACATGAGATGATGAAATTTCCGAAGCAGTCGTTCCATGTGCAGTGGAAGAAACTGAAGAAAGATGACAGCGGAACGTTGAATGAAAAATGATTCAAACGCTATGAATGAAGAACCAACAAGAGAGAAGGTGCTTGGAACCTTGAGGCAGAACACCCGTGAAACCTTCGAAATGCCCGATCTGGATTTTCTGAATCCTATCCGCTATGCGGATCCTGTGGAGCAGTTCAAACAGAAAGCCACGACAACAGCTGGTGCGAGGCTTATGGAGCTGAAAGCCGGTGACGACTTGAATGAGGCGGTGCGCGAAGCCTATCCTGAGGCGGGCGTGATTGCCAGCAATGTGAAAGGGGTGGAGGCTCAGCTGAATCCCGACACCGTGAGCCGGGCCCAGGAACTGGAAGTGGCTGACGTCGGTGTGGTGGAAGGACACATTGGTGTGGCAGAGAATGCCTGCGTGTGGATTCCGCAGACCATGAAGGAACGTGCTGTCTGCTTCGCCTCTGAATATCTGGTGATTATCCTCCGCCGCAGCGCCATCGTCAACAACATGCATGAGGCATACCGACGGATTGAACAGTCGGACGAGTTTTTCCGCGACTATCCGTTCGGAACGTTCATCAGCGGCCCGAGCAAGACCGCCGACATTGAGTCGGCGCTGGTTTATGGTGCCCAGG
>OMUD01000033.1 GCA_900314125.1 uncultured Prevotellaceae bacterium
CCGCCAAACGTTCATCCTCAAAGTCCACAAACAATATCTCGTCCCATCCCTTTCCAGCAGCTTGTAACTGACGTACGCGCTGATACAATAGGTACGACTTACCCGCATGTCTCACGCCAACTATCACATAGTTGCCGTTCTCCTCGAATTCTACGGGACGGTTCACTATCACCGCTTCATCCACCTCGCGTTGCTTACTGATCAGGCATTGTTTGATGACATCTTTACTGATACTCATATAGATTGTATTTTATAAGAATTGTGCAATTTTATAAAGTTCGGTTTACAAAGATAGGTATTTTTTATAAAACAAGATTAATAAACCCCGACTTTTTGCGATAATTTCACACTTTTTATCACACTCAGCTAGACGCTTGTCCTACATGTGTTTTTCGGCCACAGTATTTTATGGCTGGGCCATTCTTGGTTATAAAGTTACTCATTTTTTCCCATATAGCATAGCGTTGCGCATACTATTTTCATGTTTTTAAGATAAAACGAAGATATAACGATTATCTATATTCTCATCAAATTGTCATTTCCTTACAGTTTGCAAAATTATCAAGAAGATGTGTCAAATCATGGGACATGTTTGAAATATAATTATTTTTTTATGTTTTTGGGGAGAAGCCTGTCATTCTTCCTGTTCAAAGTAATACGAATGGTCTGATGTCGCATTTTGCGATATCAAAATATCTAAGCCATGATTATTGTTAAGATTGGAGGTCACAATTTGTGACCGCAAAATATCAGGTTCGTTTTTTGTCAACTTGAACAGAAAGTCCTCTGGAAAACGATTTGTATTACGCTTAACAGCCTGATTGAGTGCTTTTGTTTCAACACCATACAGAAAAGCCAAGGTCGAGAACCACCACATATAGTAAAAAATGATACAACTTTCATTATGCACTTACGAGTTCTATCTTTTATAAATTTCCTAACAGTTCCTGATATAGTGCAACAGGTCCGAGGTGCCACATTTTGGTAGATTCATCTTCCAGTCGTCTGAACATATCAGAAGAGTATATCATCTTTATCGCTTCCACTATGCTGACATTCTTGTCATCTGAAAGCCATTCTGCCATCCATGCCACCTTTGATGGCAGGAGCAGATAAAGGTTGCTTTGATTGATTTCCAAATTCATATCCTCACCTCCTTTGCTTCGATAAAAGTCAGTGTCTTTAATGCCTCTTCTGTATGGAAAAGGTATTGGTCAACCAACTTGTATGTCTTTAATTCTGCTATCAATTGTTGCTTGTTGATTAATCCACCTTCATATAGGGCAAAAGCAGCATACACTCTGTCATTGGCAACGGGACCATATACGATGTCAAAAGTATGTGTGAATCCATTTTGTGTGCGATTCAGCATCACGAAGTCAACCCAATCCTCTGTAGGAGCAGGAAACATCAAGCAGTTCAATGACTGCATAGCTGATTCTTCTAGTTCATAGGCGTTGACATAACCATGCGTCGCTTCATTTTCTTTCATTCTCCTACGCACCCAGTCTTTCGCCTGTTTGAATGACGTGGTAGTATAGAAGCCTTTACCATAGTCAAGCGTGCGGTTTGATGGCCTGAGTTCAGGCCTTTCAACCAGTTCTATGCTTCCGTGATATACTTTCATGCTTCTTTCTCCTTCCGTAACTTTATGAATTCGTCTATGTCTTCCAATAACCACTGACGGCTTTGGGTATGCAGTATTTCATAATGGTCGCTCAGATAATCAAGCACTTGGTAATGGCTTAACAAGTCGATAGCCTCTGCGCTTGTCAGATGCTTTGCTTTCTTGTATTGTTCAATACAGAACGATACGAAGTAGGCGATATCTTGTTTCCTCTTGTCCATAATAATCTATTATTCCAAAGGCCCACCACCCCTGCCAGGCGCTTTTCCATCATGAGTTTCCCTGCTATAGCATTTTTAGGTTGGACCTTATATTGGCTATAAAGTTACACATTTTTTCTCATACATCATAGTCTTGTGCGCACTATTTTTGTTTTTTTCTGAGGTGAAAGCCAATCGACGATTGAAAAAAAACGATACGCTATGTGTTGCTATCCGAACATTAGTCTTTAGACGTTGGATGGGGATGCGGATGGGGAGCAGATTCCAAGGTTTCGGACATACATAAAGTAAGTCCCTACAGTTGATGGTATTGAACTTGGATCAGTTTTTCAAACGACGTTTTTTTCAGATGAGCAAAGCCAAACTTGTTTGACCTGTGCCATGGAAAGGAGTAAATCAGCGAAGATAATTTACATGAATATTCATATTTTTTTAGGTCATGCGGATAAAAGGAGAGGGGGCAGTCTTGTACTGCCCCCCAGACAAATGGACATGAATCTATTCAAATCCAACAGAATGAGTGATATGGATTTGCGAGAGTTATTTGTAGTTTTGAGGAAGTGCCAAGCGCAGTCCCAGGTTATTGAATGAGTATTCAGGATAGCCATTTTCTTTGTACCAGTCTTCATTTGAATAGAACCGGCATGTGATTCGGCAATGGAAAGGGTCGTACTCGAAACTTCCTCCACGATACACACGCACGTTTCCGTAGTAAGGGTTCTCGCCTTTCGGATTGACCTGAGGGGAGCTCGTATATGGTGCATAAAAGTCGGAGCACCATTCTCCCACGTTACCACTCATATCGTGGATTCCCAGTTCGTTGCCCCAGAGGAGTTTCACTTCCTGATGCTCGCCCACATGTGTGAGATATGGGTTTTCAGGATCGTACTCCTTTGTTGTGTCATAATACCAGAATCCTCGTAATGAATTGCTTCCCGAATAGAGATATCCCTTGGATTTCTGCCCACCCCTGGCAGCATATTCCCATTGAGCTTCTGTAGGCAAAGTGTAGGCTTTTCCTGTGAGTTTCGACAGTTTTTCGGTGAATTGAACACACTGTTTGTATGTCACGTTCTCCACAGGCCGCTGAGCACCCTTAAACGAAGAAGGATTGGATCCCATGACAGCCTGCCAAAGGGCTTGCGTCACCTCGGTCTCTCCGATATAATAGCTGTCGAGAGTGACCTTATGTGCCGGTTTCTCATCATCATTGTTTTGCGAACCCTGTTTGAAGTCTTCGTTAGTACCCATATTGAAAGAACCTCCCGGAACGGCAATCATGGTGAATGCCACTCCGTTGACATTCTCCTCAAATGTTTTCAGTTTCAGTTCCTCTGGCTTAGGGTCGTCAGAGCCTTGTTCTGGGTCGTCATCGTCGCTCGAACATGCGGCGAAAGAAATCATTCCAAATAAAGGAATCAACAGTAGATTCAGAAATTTTAAAGTTTTCATAAGCAATAATATTAATTTCGGGTGGTTCTATAAATTACGTTTTTACTTTCAAATCTCCTGGGATGGTTTTATAATCGGTTGCTTTTTGTTTGATGCGGTGTCTTTTTGCCATTGTTTGCAGTTACATAGCTCGCTATGCGCCTTTAAACACTGACAAAAATCCATCCACTTCAATTCAAAAATCAATCCGACCTAATTTTTAGAACCACCCTCACGAGATTGATGGCTGTAACTCTATATAGCACAAGCAAGCATGGCAATGCGTTCAGCTTGCAAATAGTAACGGAGGGTTCTGTTGCAAAGATATGAAAAAATAAATAACGAAAAAATGAATAATGATTTTTTTTGCTTCGAAATGATGAACTGCGGTTCCACGTCGCCATCGCCAAGGTCTAAGATGGTCGGTTGGTATGGCATCAGCGTCATTTGCAATCAATCAGCGATTGCTATCTGCCCATCCAAATCTCATAGCAGAAATCCAGCGTCTGCTCCTTTCCATCCAACTGGCAGGAGAACGATGCCTTCCCACTCCTGAGGATGTCGACAAAAGGCGCCAGGCGCTGTTGGAACACCCTGAAGGAATTGATAATCCCGTCGTATTCTGAATGCTGGATGATGAACAGATATCTGTTGAGAGGATAGCGCTGCATGATGCCGCAGATCTGTGCTGCCAACCGCTCTGCAAACTGAGCCGAAACGCTTGAGAAGAAGTACGACATGTTGAAAATCACCAGGCTCGGCAGTTCTGAGCAACCTTCCCAAAAGGGGTCATCCAATTCGCTGAAAGAATCAAGCAACTGATAGTGGAGTTTTCCACCGAAGGTGTCGTCCAGCAGCATCTTGCCCATCCGCTTCATCCCATCAGACACATCGACACCGGTATAGACCATCTGAGGCGCCTCCTCCCTGAAAACCTCTGCGAACGCAATGCCACACGTGGCGGGACCACATCCAAAATCCAACAGCTGCACCCGCCCTTGGACAGATGAGATCTGGGCATCCAACCATTCTTTATAGCCCAGAAACAGGTTTCTGCCACTGCAATAGTGCTGCCTCATGATGTAATAGCAGTAAATCAGCACCTGGCGGTCGGGCGACAGCTGATGGTCGAAAAGCTGAAGCGAGTTAGAGAAACTGATCCTGCCATAGCCGATGGCGTTCAGGTTGACCGACATGTCATTGCCAAACACTTTTGAAGGCCATTCCCCACCCGACGCTTGCTTCACCGGCTGGAGGACGTTCTTTTCGAATGCAGCACTAAATTGGTCGGTCTGAGCGAAAATGGCTTGACTGAGATCCAGTTCCCCAACCTCATATTGAGGCACCACAAAATCACCCGACACGAAATCCTTCTTACCAATACGGAAAAATCCATGCTTGCCGCGCACGAATTCCATGAGCTTGAAGAATGTGAAGTTGTTGGACAGCAGCCCTGCATTTCCGAACATCAGCAGATGCTCCTCTGCCCGGGTCATAGCCACGTTCAGCTTCCGGTCCACGACGCAGCCGTCTATCTCATCCTCAAACACATTGCTTGTCAGGAAACTCAGCTGATAATATTTCTGAATGGTGAATCCATAGATGATGTATTTACGCTGTGAGCCTTGATAGCGCTCCACTGTGTCGATGGTGATGTCGTGGAGCAATGCGATGCCATAGCGGTCAATCGCCTTACGCACGGTGGCTATCTGATTCCGGTAAGGAACAATGACACCGACCGTCTTGTTCACATCGAAACCGTCCGCCTGCTCCAGCTCATAAATCTTCACCACCGCAGCAGCAATCATCTCCGCCTCTGTAGGGTTCACCTTGTCGGAAACGGAATCTACAGGCTCATCCGTAGCTACAAATGCAATCCTGCGGGTTTTCAGCAAGTCGATGATTCCGTTCTTGCCTTCTCCAGAGCAAGGAAGCACCTGAACCTGATGACTGAGCGGCACCTCTTCCAGCTGGTTGCTGTAGAATGCAATGTTGGGGAACAGGGCAATGTCATGGTGCATTCGACCTTGTTTGCAGAGCATGTAGGTCACCTCTTCGTTCCGCGCATATTGCTTGAGCAGACGCTCAAACAGCGACAGACGGCAATCGGTCAGATGGATCGCATTCAGAAGCGCATCCTGCACCCGGCTGACATCCTCTGTCTGCTGAACAACGGCAGGCAGCTGCTTGTGGTCGCCTATCAGCACGAATTTCCGAATGGCCGGTATTCCATCTTTCTGAGCGCTGAGCAGGCCCAAGAGATGGGGTTCAAGAATCTGGGACGCCTCATCAATCACGGCAAGGGAGAACTGCTTGAGCTGGAGCAACTCGATGTTGCTGTTCAATGCGTTCGTGGTGCCCACGAACACCTTTGTCTGAAGAATCGAGTTTCTGAGCAACTGAAGATTCCCGCTTTGCCCCACCCTTTCCGACAGCAGGTGCGACTTGTATTCTTCCGCACAGCCGAATGGGCTTCCAATGCGGATATAGTCGATTCCCTCCTTGGCCAGCTTGCTGCAGATTTCATCCACGGCGCGGTTGGTGTAGGACAGAAGCAGGATGCTGGCATCAGGCTCCAGCAATTCCTCCTTCACGGTGTTCAGCAGTCCGTATGAGGTTTTGCCTGTGCCTGGAGGTCCGATAATGAGAAACAGGTCCTTGGCTCTCTTCACCCGTCGCACCAGTTCATTGAAAACGCCATAGTCGCCCTTCAATACGGCATCGTCTGACGTTTGCGGTTCCCGTTGGAAGAGCAGGAGTTCGCGCCTGGCTTTCGGGGCCGTCAGAAATGCCTGAATGCCACGGTAAAGCGAGCTGAAAGATGATTCCATGAAATCGTGCTCAATGGCCCATGGGCTGTCTGCATGGGAGACAAACACGCGGTTGTCGCTCTGCGCAGCCCTCAGGGAAAGCCGGATGGTGTCGGTGCCAATATGCTCAATGGTGCAGCGGTGCACCATCGTGCGGCGGGCATCCGGTTCTCTCCCGGCTGTGTAGGGATAGAGGATGACGATGTCGCCCGCACGGAAATTCAGCATGTCGTTGTCCTCGCCCTCCAAGAATCCCAATTCCACACTCCTGATCTGCCCTTCCGTCTGTTTGTCGGGCGTAAGCAGGGTAAGTCCGTCATAGATGTTACCAGCCTGCCGTTTCTCTTCCAAAGAGTCATGCCACGCAGCGGCAAAGCCAGAGCTTTCCTTGGTTTTGTTTCCCAACTTCGACATCACATGCTCATTGGCAATGAAGGTGAGGAATCGGAAATAATAGGCTTTCTCCAGTTCCGATGCCTGATGTATGGGGTCGAGCACACCAGCTATCTGTGGACGCAGGTAGTCGTTCCAGAATCGGGTTTTGAGATTTTTCTTGTTCAGTTTTTCTGGGGTCAGTTCCTCAAGGATGCGGTAGCCATTGGGCTGAGCGTAGCACATCTCAGCCCATGCCAGTTCGTTCCTCACCTTGATAGCCTTGAATATCAGCTCCGGTGCAAATCCCAAGCCCAACAGGCTGTTCTGATATTTTGAATACAGCAGGAACGCATGCAACTTTCGCCCATTGTGTTCATATTGCTCACGGAAATTATACCTGATGAGAAGCATGTAGAGAAGCGTCTGAACATAATGTTCATCTGTCTGCACAGGCGAGATGAAATTGTCGTATGGGAAACCACCCTTACCCGATTTCTGCTCCATAAGCACCTTATAGTCCATCTGAAGGTAGTCCATACGCCCTTGCAGACCCAGCATCTCCGAAAAGAACGAGGGTTCCACAATGCCATTCTTGGAGTTGAACTTGCCTACTTGCTGCGGCAATGTGGTGTGGATGGCATCGGCTATATGCTGTTTCTGAATACGCGCATCATCATGGAACTGCGTCCCCACATCTACAGTCAGCATGCTGATGGCATTGCCCTTGAAGAAATCCATCACACTCTGTTTGTAGGGATGAGTGTTGGGCAGTTGGTGGATGGACTCATCCAGCAGCTGCCCGGCAAAATTACCCAGCAAAGTGGCTGTTGTGGTTTGCTTTGGCTCCAATTTCTTGATGAGTTCAACTAATGGAGAATCGGCATAGCTCGTGAAGCAATGAGCCACGGTAGAGATGTTCACCAGATAATCGGGCTCGAAAATAATCAGTTCAGGGTATATCACCCCACCCTTTTCACGCGGACGCACCAGATTCAGCTGGGCATTCTTATAGAAGAGTCCCTTCAGATAGGTCCAGTCAAAATTGTACGTCAGGTTCCCATCCGCATAACATACTTTCTTGAATCCGCCGTCGTCGGATTCCTCTGTCCTGACATAGACAAACTCATCATCCCAACTCTCCACGATGCCCCTCATGCAGTCGCCCACCAGCATCGGAGTGTATGAAGAAGCCCTTTCTTTAGGAAAAACACGGGTCAGCCTTGGAGGTATGTCGGTCTTACAGATGAAAGCGATAAACTGGCAGAGATGTTTCACGTCGGAAAGACAGGATTTCTCCAGGTCGGCATCCGACATCTCATACTGCTTCCGAAGGCGTACGCGGGTGTCGTTCACCATCTTCACCATGCGGTTTGAAGCCCCATTCTCTTTCAGCAGATAGTCGGTCTTGGCGAAGGTTCCGCCAAAGTTGATCCGTGTGCCACCGGTTTGCTGACCAAGAAATTTCTTAAACACCTGATTAAGCTGATTATAAACCTTGCGGTAATCAGGAATCCTGCCTATTGCCGCTTCTATCTCATCAAAAAAATTGGTGGAAGCTTCAGGCTCATAGGTTTCATTGATGATATTGAATATTCTTTCTGCCATTCTGTTGTCCGGTTAAGGGATCATCTGTATTGTATGTAAAGTTACAAATAATTTCTTCAACTTGGAACGATTTAGTAATGATAAAAAACAAAATGAAGGTCAAATGAGAAGATTTTGACAAACATCATATTTTATTCTAAAATTTTAGAGCAAAAATTTGGTTGTTCTAATTTTTTAGAATATCTTTGCGCTGTAAAATCATCTTTTTATTAGAATATGAAAGAAAAAAAGCAACTGACTAAAGCCGAAACCCAAGTCATGAACATTCTCTGGTCGTTACCGGAGAGTAAAGGCTACTCCTCTGAAATCATGAGTAAATTCCCCGAACCCAAACCGGCTCTGACCACACTGCTCACATTCCTCAAGATATTAAAGGACAAAGGATTTGTGACATCAGAGAAGATTGGCAAATCACAACTCTTCAGCGCAGCCATCAAGAAGGAGGAATACACCCGTTCTTTTATGAAAGAAGTGAAGAACACATTCTTTGGAGGGTCATTGAAGTCGATGTTCTCATTCTTTGCACAGACTGAGGATGTGTCGGAAGAGGATTTGAAAGAGATTCTGGAAATGATAAAAAAGAAATAGCAACAGGCAAAATTTGAATTTATGGGTGGTTCTAAAAATTAGGTCGGATTGATTTTTGAATTGATGTGGATGGATTTTTGTCAGTGTTTAAAGGCGCATAGCGAGCTATGTAACTGCAAACAATAGCAAAAAGACGCCACATCAAACAAAAAGCAACCGAAATTGAACCCATCCCATGATATTTGTAAGTAAAAACTTAATTTATAGAATTACCCTATATATGATATTGTTCATCATCAAATCAACAATCACACTTACACTGCTCTACTGCTGCGTGTTTGTGTTGCTCCGAAACAACTCCTTCCATCGATTCAACAGGATGACGCTCCTATGTATCATTCTCGCTGCATTTGTGGTTCCTATGGTTCATGTGAGCACAAACCACCCCACTGTGATTAACGAAGGAATGAGGCAGATGGAGATACTGATGGAAGACAATAATGACCATTTTCCGGAGGTGAGGTCTCAGGAGGCACAGTCCCTGATCACGTGGGTGCAAGCAATCAAGTGGATTTACCTGGCAGGTCTGACCACGATGCTGGCAGTCACCCTTGTGCAAATCATCAGATTTGTAAGGCTGATGCGCAGAGGAATGCGTCATAAAGATGAGCAGGGCAACACCATTATTCTGTTCAATAACCCCATATCCCCATTCAGCATTTTCAGCTACATCGTGATGAGTGTGAAAGACTATGAGGGAGAACGCCATTTCATCCTGTCTCATGAAAGGGAGCATATCCGACTCGGACACTCATACGACCTGATACTGATCCAACTGCTGAAATTCATACAATGGTTCAATCCATTGGTGTGGCTGATTGGCCGCGACCTCAAGACTATACATGAGTATGAGGCAGATCAGGCAGTGCTTCAACAAGGCATCGATGCAAAATCATATCAACTATTTCTCGTGAACAAGGTGGTGGGGAATCGACTGCAGCCTTTCACCAACAACCTCAATCACGGCTCACTCAAAAAAAGAATCACTATGATGTACAGAAAAAAATCAAGCCGATGGCTCATGCTCAAGGCATTGCTGGTCATCCCTGTGGCAGCACTAACGCTCAACTCATTCGCAAGTCTGGACGACATCGACTCCATGAAGGAAATGGCAGATATACAGGATAATCCACCTTTTGCCATCCACCCGGAAAAGGACCAATATGGAAGAATCACTGGTTTCTCTCATGAAGGAAAACCCGCCGATGGAGATTTTGAATGTACTTATGAATATGTGTTCATAAACGGCCGGCCTGCAACGGAGGAGGAAGTAATGAATTATCAGAAACTCCCTATCAAGAGCTTCTCCATCGTGAAGACAGCAAATGGCACTGCTGAATACGACTACAAAGACAAACATGGCATATTCTGCTTCACATTAGAAGAAAACAATATTAACAGCTTGGTGGACAGATTGCCGGGTATGGAAAAACAGCCGGACGGCAGCATCACTATCAATGGAAAGAAAGTGAAGAAAATCCTGGTGAACGGAGAAGAGGAATGGCCTAAGAATAAATAAGGTGATGTGTGTCAGTGCCGACTCCATATCGGCACTGACACCTATGCTTAATATGAATTGAAACGTGAAGACAAGAATCCCGTTAGATGGCAAGGCCAAAATTATGGCCATATTGATTTCATTCACTGTCATTTCATGTTCCGATGGCAATCAGGCTCCGTCAGGCGGAAATCAGAGCAGCCAAACGAGACTTTCTTTAATTGACAATGTGATGGAACTGGCAGAAGACAGTACTGAACGTAGATTCGAAAATATTGCCGATGCTTATGTCATGCTTGTATATAAAGACAGTATTCTTATCGTAAGCAATAAGAATCCACAGCACGGAGCCCCGCTTATTTCACTATATGACATTAACGGCCGAATGCACCATGTTGCAGACTACATTCCTCGAGGTTC
>OMUD01000097.1 GCA_900314125.1 uncultured Prevotellaceae bacterium
TTACATTATATTTGCCTATTGGCTGCTGGGGGCTTTACGGATGAATGTATGTGCAGATATATAGAAAAACCAGGAGGGGGAGATCATACCCAATGGTACCTTGTTGCCCGTGCGTTTCCATGAGAAGAAATCAAGGGCGTCTTACAGAGTCCCTCAATGAGGGTACGCACTTGTTTCTGCGTCAGAATGCTGTCGAAAGCCTCTACAAAGTCGCTCATGGAAGCCTCGCCGTTGCGTCGTATCACATTATAGACAGTTTGGATATGACTGATGTCGTATCGCTGTGCAATAGTCCTAACATGGGGCTTATATAGTAGATAGCGGGAAGAAAGGACATAACCGAAGTATGAATCCTCGATGATCAGCCCCATCTCCAGCAGTTTGGGACAACTGTCCTTGTATGCAGCCTCAATGTTCCCTTTCCATATGTAGTGAAGTGTCAACCAGTCGAAGGCGTTTAGCTTGCTCTCAAGCTCCTGTTGATGACATATATTCTGAGCAAAGAGATAAAAAGCATCATCTGGGATCTCACCATAGAAGCGTAAATCTACCTGATAATCATCTGAATAGGAGTAGTCGGGAAGTGGCTTGCCCTCCTTGATGCAATTGGTGAACATAATGTCAACGCCTTGTCCGCTACGCTCTATCAGCCCCGTTTTCTCTATCACCTCTGCCATCAAACGGCTACGTGGCGAACTGTTGACGGTCAGGATATTACCGAGATTTACACCGTATGGGAACCCGCCAGGGTTGGAAATCTCCACCATATCGGGATATAGGTGTATGAAGATGTCTGACCCCATCTGCAGACTACGGTGAATCATGGCATTGATAAGAGCCTCGCGTATTGTTTCCTTATTAAAGGCAGGACAGTCGAGGATGCGCGGCAGATCATTGACGTGCAGAAGAGGATTGCAGGCGGGCTGGTCGATATACTCCCATATCTTTTCGATGGCAATAAACAGCGGCAGACGATATTCCTGACGAGCACTATAGCGCACCTGGCTATGGTTGTTCCTGTATTCTATCACGACATTTGCCTGTGGTAGATAGCGGTTGATGGCTTCCGATTTACCCAACAGAAGAAGAGTGGCGTACTTCAAGTTGCCATCATCATCAATCAAAAGCAAGTCCTTTAGTAACTGATTCAAGGGAACGGTTGTAGCATCAGGCCGTTTCTGCTTGTCGGCAATGAGACGGCGCATGTTTTCTATGGCCTCTGGGTCGAGATCGTTCAAGGTTAGACCTTTGCATACACGGGATGAGAAATCCGGGTCTTGCTCAGAAATGACGGAGAAGTATTCGGCATCGTCCATCTCACGCAGGCTTTCACCTACTCTCATCAATGGAACCCCTTCGAATCGGAGTGCCTTGCCAACTGGACGTGAAGGGACGTTGACAACAAGCACACGACGCTGTTTTTCATCGTATAGTTCCTCTGTTCGGACACGAATATGAAGACGTTCATATATTTCATCTTCAAGATTGCCTGTCTCGTTTACAGCAAAGTCGCTACCCACAACCTTATGGGGATGGGCATCGGCCATGCCAAGAACCAGCCGCCCGCCTCTTTCATTGGCCAAAGCAACAACATATCCTAAAACACAATGTCTTCGGTCGCGAGGATCTGTCTTCTGACCTCCTGCAAATGGGTAATTGTGCTCTGCCTTCTTAAACTCTACATGATCTTCACGCTCACTGAGTTTCTGTAATTCTTCTATCGTACTCATTTCATTCTACACTTTTAGTGAAACAGCTTTCGAGCTGTTTCACTGTGCAAAGATACAACTATTATTCGAATTGGGCGAGATTTTGTATAATAATTCTTTAAAAAAGATGCCATTTCAATGTAACTGTCTGTATATAAGTGGGCTAATTTAATAATTTAATTTGTTTTTTTTGAAACTATTCGTATATGACAACATTTGTTCATAGCCACAATTTCATTAGAATGATTGCACGTTCTATTTCTCTTTTCGTTGACATTGAATTATAAAGCGTTGTTGAATCCTCTTGTCCTATAACTACATTACAAGAGAGGCTATATAATGAAACGCAGTTATAAAAACGTTTTAGTATTGTTACCTATTTGTTACCATATAGCATTTATAATTATTGTAAATTATTATAATACAATATGTTGAGATGTAGTATTAATATAATAGCCTAATACCCTATCTCCACTTCGTTTGATTGGAGTTTGCCACTTCAAGGCAAGCCTGCTGTCGAAAATTTCAGAACGAACTAAACGGAAAAGACAACGACTCGCAGCCAAAGAGGGCGATGTCGTTGCCTTTTTTGATTGATATTATACGGTCATTCTCCAATCTTGCCCTCCCCCCTCATCAGATGGCGAAGGGCGCTGAGGAGTTCTTGAGACTCTTGGACAACACTCAGGAATACGGTCATG